>NZ_JBHIPJ010000089.1:0-16583 GCF_042195945.1 Bartonella sp. AP30XZML
CTTCTCTAATAGGACTTTTTATATGGTTACATCTTTTGGTAAAATTTTACGGAAACTTCGCATTGATCACTCCGAACGCCTTTTAGATATGGCTAAGAAATTAGACATATCTGTAGCATTTTTATCTTCTGTCGAGATTGGCAAAAAATCTGTTCCTGCAGGACTGGAGGAAAAGATCATAGAGCTTTATGGTTTAGATAAAGAGAAGGCTTCTCTCTTAAAAAAAGAAGCCTATGCATGTCGCAAGAGTTTTACAATCAAATCTTCAGACCCATTTCGCGGTGAAATTATTGGTATGTTTGTTAGAAACTTAGAGAATTTTTCACAAGAAGATTTAGCAAAACTAAAAAAATTTTTCGAGAAAATCGACGAAAAAAGAGGACTCCTATAGAGGAATAGCAGAAAATCCTATTCCCGTACTTTTATCTACACACCCCGTACCTTAAAAAAGATATTTAAAATTAATAAGTTATTTTTAATAAAAAAAAAAGAAGTGGCTCCCCGGGCCGGATTCGAACCAGCGACCAACCGGTTAACAGCCGGTTGCTCTACCGCTGAGCTACCGGGGAACGGTGCCCAATCATTTAATTGAAAAGGCTATAGCAAAGCAATACTGATTTGCAAAGGATAAAATTACTTTTTTAAAAAAAATATGATAAATTGTGTAATAAGAGGAAAAAAGGCGAGAGAATATTTCTACACCTTGACGGATGCGTTGCCTTCCCTTATTGAAACCTTTATGTTTGTTGACGAGGCCTCGTGGCGGAATGGTTACGCAGAGGACTGCAAATCCTTGTATCCCGGTTCGATTCCGGGCGAGGCCTCCAGCCGATTTTAAACGAAACGGCTTTTAGGGGAGATGAGGTATAGGAAAATAGATTATTTCCCTCTATTCTTGTGAAGACACTTTTGTATGAGAGATTATACAGTTAAAATCTAATTGTTGACTGTAGCATCCTTTTTTCTAACACCCATAGTTTAAGAGATCTTCGTCCCTTGTTGTCGTTGTTTTGTTTGTTTTTTGTAGGTTAGGAGAAAATATTCGTTATGGTTGCAGATTTTGCTGAGCTTCGTCGCAAAATGGTTGACAATCAAATTCGTACAGTCGATGTAACGGATTTATCAGTTCTTGAAGCCTTTTTAACGGTATCTCGTGAAGATTTTGTATCGGAAGATATGAAAGTGTTAAGTTATCTTGATACTGATATTGTTCTATGTCCAGTGCAAGATGGGGTTCCTGCACGCTATTTGATGAAACCTGCGTCTCTAGCGAAATTACTACAGCTTGCCGCTGTAAAATCATCAGATGTTGTTTTAGACATTGGTGCAAATAGTGGTTATTGTGCAGCGTTGCTTGCAAAACTTGCAGGGTCTGTGATTGCGCTGGAAAGTGATAAATCTCTCTTTGAACGTGCTCTTGAAGCTTTAGAACGGAATCAATGTGATAATGTGGTTGTCGTTCATGGTCCATTAGAGAAAGGATATGCCGTTGAGGGACCTTATGACGTGATTTTCATTGAGGGATCTGTTGATTTTATTCCTCAAGGTATCTTTGATCAAATGAAAGACTGTGGACGTCTTGTTGTGGTTGAAGGGCATGGAAATGCTGCTGTTGCACAAATCTATATAAAAGAAGATGGGATCATCTCGGCTCGTCGTGCTTTTAACCTCGCTGTAAAGCCTCTTCCTTGTTTTTTCAAAACACCTGGTTTTGTGTTTTAGTGCTTGTTTGTTTTGTGAATAAAAGATAATTTTGTAATTTATTTGGGGTTTGTTATTGTGTGTATTATGTTTAGAGTAAACAAGAAGTTTCAGGCGTGTTTATTGCTGGTGTTGAGTGTTTTTCTATCAGAGGCTGTTTGTGCTGAAACATTGATGGATGCCTTTTCTAAGGCTTATAAATATAATGCTAAGTTGAATAGTGAACGTGCAGCTGTGCGTATATCCAGTGATGATGTTGTCATTGCGCGATCGGGGCTATTGCCACAAGTTGAGGGAGTTGGGAACTATGGGCGCAATAAGTCTTTTACAGGTCCTTATGTCACTTCTGGATCTATAGGAGTGAGATTAAATCAAAGATTATTTGATGGTTTTATCACGCAAAATATCTTTTCTTCAGCTCAAGTTAAGTTGCAGGCTCAGCGTGAATATCTTCGTAATGTTGAACAAAATACGTTTCTGGAGGCGGTAACCGCTTATGCTAATGTCTATCACGCACGTCGTGTTGCCGATCTTCGGAGAGAAAATTTGGCAGCTCTTGAGGAACAAGTTCGTTCCAATAAAGCAAAATTTGATGTGGGTGAAGGAGGGCATGTTGATCTTGCTCAAGCTCAAGCTGCACGTTCCGTGGCGGTTTCAGAGCTGAGTCTTGCTCGTGCTGATGTAAAAGCAGCAGAGGCAGTGTATCGACAAGTTATTGGTTCTGATCCTGAAAAGTTAAAACGCCCACCTGTAGCCAAAGATTTTCCCGTCAACCTTGATATGGCTTACCAAATGAGCGTTGTGATGCATCCAGCAATCCTTTATGCTAAATATTTAGTCGATGCGAGTGTTTATAATGTAAAGGCGAAAGAAGGGGCGTTGCTCCCTAAAGTTGATTTTTCTGCAACTGCATCTTATAATCGAATCTACAGCGGGGTTGGAGAAGATGGCATTTCTAAATCGATAGTGTTGTCAGTAAGTGTCCCAATCTTTGAAGGAGGGCGTACGTCTGCGCAAATTCGCCAATCAAGGGAACAGCTTGGACAGGCGCAGCTTCAACTCGATTTGGCGCATAGTAATACGCGACAAGCACTTACTTCTGCTTGGTTTCAGTTGGAGGGCGCACGCTCATCTGTTGTTGCTTACCGTGAAAGTGTTCGTGCTGCTGAAATTGCTCTGAAAGGTCGTGTTCAAGAAAATCTCGTAGGGCAAGCAACGACGCTGGATGTTTTAAATTCTCGTACTCTATTGATTAATGCTCAGATTGCGCTTGCAATGGCAGAGCGTAATGCTGTTGTGGCGAGCTATAGTGTTCAATCTTCTATTGGTAAATTGACTGCAAGTTATTTAGGTTTAAAAACAATTAAATATATCCGATAATACATAAAAGTATCTCTTTGAATCTTATTAAATTATTTTAGTTTTTAAAAGCTTAGTAAATCAACAGTTGAATATGTTGAAAGATATTGCGGCGAGATATTATTTTTATAAGTGTAGAAAACTGTGTGTAGCGCCCTCTTTATGACAAGCATATTTGAAAATATCGTAGGAGGCATGTTGATCTTATAATTCTTTTGCATACACTGAAAATATGATTCTATTTGTTGTTGCGTCTTTGAGAGGTTGTAAAGTATGGTACAGAGTTCAAGCGTGTTACGTGAGCCAAGTATGGATGAAATTTTAACATCTATTCGTGAAATAATCGAAGAAAATGCGGTTCAATCTGATCACTTTTTAAATGAAGATGTTGCAGTGAATGCTTCAGAAGTGGCATCCGAGGGTATTTATGATACAACCTTATCGGTTGATGATGCTATGAAAGCTTTAGCTGATCGTATTGGTCTTTCTTCTGAAAATCAAGGAGGGAAGATAACGCAAGAGAAAGAGGATATAGAGGCAGAAAATAATACAGTTGGTATGGATATGCAAAAGATGAAGCTTTCTTCTGAAGAACGGAATTCTGTTTATAAAGCAAAAGAATATGAAGATGAGATAAGGAAATCACAGTCAGATGCTGGAAGGGATGGTCATGTGGAATTGTCTGCATATTGTATTTCTTCTGCAGAAAAGATTGCAAAGGATGTGTTGCGTCCTGCTATAGCAGAATGGTTACAGTCTAAATTGCCTATTTTGCTGGAAGATATTTTGCGTGAAGAGATTATGAAGGCGATTAAAAAATCGTCTTAATTATTTTTACATTATTTTTATGTTTTTCATTTTATGAGAATTTTGTTTGCGATTTTGCGAGCTCTCTAGTGAATGGCTGAGATTCACGAGATTCTGATCAGGTTTTGATCATATATTGTGTTTTTCAGCGGCGTTATGGATGGATAGAATGTTAGAAAAAAACTATGATGCTGCCTCTATAGAGCAACGGGTTGCAAAGAGATGGGAGACTCGTGGGGCTTTTAAAGCGGGAGCTGGTTCTAAAAGCGGTGCAGAACCTTTTTGCGTTATGCTTCCTCCTCCTAATGTTACGGGCTCACTTCATATGGGGCATGCGCTCAATACGACAATTCAAGATATAATAGTTAGATTTCAGCGGATGCGTGGCAGAAATGTGTTGTGGCAGCCTGGTATGGATCATGCTGGGATTGCTACGCAAATGGTAGTGGAGCGTCAACTTGCAGAACGCCAAGAGCCAACGCGTCAAGAAATGGGGAGAGAAAAGTTTATTGAGCGTATTTGGGAATGGCGTTATGAAACTGGAGGCGTTATTGCAAACCAGTTGCGTCGCCTTGGGGTTTCATGTGATTGGTCGCGTGAGCGGTTTACAATGGATGAGGGGTTGTCGCAGGCGGTTCGTGAAGTCTTTGTCACGCTTTATAAGCAAGGGTTGATATATAGGGATAAGCGCCTCGTCAATTGGGATCCTAAATTGTTGACAGCTATTTCAGATCTTGAAGTTGAGCAAAAAGAAGTTCAAGGACGTTTGTGGCACTTTAGATATCCACTTGAAGGTAAAATTTTTGATCCAAATGATGCGACAACTTTTATAACAGTGGCGACAACACGACCAGAAACAATGCTTGGTGATACAGGAATTGCTGTTAATCCTGAAGATGAGCGTTATAAAAATCTTATCGGTAAAAATGCTCTTTTGCCGCTTGTTGGTCGTAGGTTATTAATTGTTGGTGATAGCCATGCTGATCCTGAAGCTGGAAGTGGTGCTGTAAAAATCACACCAGCTCATGACTTTAATGACTTTGAAGTAGGACAGCGTAATCATTTACGCTTGATCAATATTTTTACCCAGCAAGCCGAGATTTTTCTTCGTAAAAATGAAGCATTTTTCGATGGTTTGATTTTATCAGATGAATTAAAAATGTTAGTAGAAAATCTCGATAAATCTGATCGTTTTGTTGCTCGCCAGAAGATTGTTTCTTTGATGGAAGAACAGGGATATTTATCTTCTGTTGATGATCATACCCATATGGTTCCTCATGGAGATCGCAGTGGTGTCCCTATTGAGCCTTTTTTGACAGATCAATGGTATGTTCATGCTGCTGAATTAGCAAAGCCAGCGATAGAGGCTGTTCAACAAGGCAAAACGCAGTTCGTTCCCGATAACTGGAAAAAGACGTACTTCAATTGGATGGAAAATATTCAACCTTGGTGCATTTCTCGCCAATTATGGTGGGGACATCAGATTCCTGCTTGGTATGGTCCTGATGGAACGGTTTTTGTTGAAAAAAGTGAAAAAGAGGCTTTAGATTCAGCTTTTGCTCATTATGGTGAGGTTGTTGAATTAATCCGTGATCCGGATGTTTTAGATACTTGGTTTTCATCAGCTCTTTGGCCTTTTTCAACATTAGGATGGCCAAATAAAACGACTGAATTATCTACTTTTTACCCAACATCTTTATCTGTGACAGGATTTGATATTATTTTTTTCTGGGTTGCTCGTATGATGATGATGGGACTTCACTTTATGGGTGACGTTCCTTTCCCAACGGTTTATGTGCATGCTCTTGTGCGGGATCAAAAGGGTGCAAAGATGTCAAAATCAAAGGGAAATATTATTGATCCCTTAGAGCTTATTGATCAATATAGTGCTGATGCACTTCGGTTTACTTTAGCTATTATGGCAGCACAAGGTCGTGATGTAAAACTTGATGTTTCCCGTATTGCTGGTTATCGTAATTTTGCTACGAAATTGTGGAATGCTACCCGATTTGCACAGATGAATGGTGTGAAGCATGATCCAGCTTTTAAACCAGAACAAGCAAAATTGGCGCTTAATCGTTGGATTTTAACAGAGTTATCTAAAACAATTTCAGCGGTTACGACTGGTATTGAACACTATAAATTTAATGAGTCAGCTGCCACTCTTTACCGTTTCATTTGGAATACATTATGTGATTGGTATTTGGAGCTTCTCAAACCTATTTTTCAGGGGGAAAATGAAGATGCTAAAAATGAGGCTCAAGCTTGTACTGCTTGGGTTTTAGATGAGGTTTATAAACTTCTTCATCCTTTTATGCCTTATATGACGGAAGAGTTGTGGTCTCTTACAGAAACGCAAGCCATCAAGCGTGAGGATATGCTCGCATTGACAAAATGGCCAGAGGAAACATTGATAGATGAAGAAGCTGCTGATGATATTAATTGGCTTATTGATGTCGTCACGGGGATTCGGTCTGTACGTTTTGAAATGAATATTCCAGTGGCGACACAAGCACCTCTTGTTGTTGTCGAAGGAGGGGAAGTAACGCGAGAGCGTGTGAAGCGTTATGATGCACTTCTTAAAAAATTAGCGCGTATTGAAGTTATTGATTTCTCTGATAAAGTTCCGGAAGTATCGGCACAAATGATTTTGGGAGAGGCTGTTTTTTGTTTACCATTAGGACAGTTGATTGATTTGGAGGCTGAACGTGTTCGTTTGAGGAAGGATGTCAGTAAAATTGAACAAGATATTGAAAAAATATCGCTTAAGTTAAATAACCCCCAATTTATAGCAAATGCAAAAGCAGAAATTGTTGAGCGTGAGCGGAACAGGGTTGTAGAACTGCGTGCAGCGCAGAAAAAAATATTTGTTGCTTTAGAGCGGTTAGATTGATTTCAACTTTTTATTTTTTTGATAGATAATTGCATACCAGTAGGGCTAGTATAGATCTTCTTTAAAGAAACTTTTTCTTTTGTTAGTTTTTCATGAACGATCATAAAATCTCTACTGAAATCCATTGTTTTATGTTTATCATTAAAGAGACATCTTTTAAGGCATCCAAGCCTATTCCACGACGTAGATCATGAGTGGTATAACGGTAAATCCATTGAGCTTCCCTTCTTTATGCTTGTGAAGTAACAAGCGCCGGGGGGGCACCATTCTGTCCAATATCCGGACAACCCTTAGCTCAAACTGTTCGTAAGAGGCATTTTTAGTTCTTTCTTACACAGAGTTTTTATCCACATAGCTCTCTCTGTTTGTAATGTGCAAGCGGATGGTTTTGATTGATTTAACCTGGAACAGGTTTGGAATGAGAGAATCTTACGATATTCGAGGTCCTCATTCAATATGCAAAAAGGTAAATTATCATTATAAATCAAAACATTGTTTTATTTCTGTAAAATATCATCATTTAGAGTAGCAATATAAGGCATGTAAAATTACACATGTGGTATTTTTTTGTATGTAGTGGTGAGTATTCTGAGTTAGAACTTGTGTGTAAAGTATGAAGTAACCCCATGTGAAATGATGTCAGGTGCAATCCGTTAAACAAAAAGCTTGTATTGTTTATAGATTGACGGAGACAAAAAACTTCATCTTTAAGGTGGTAAGGCAGTCGTGAAGTTATAAGTTAACTATCATCATTATATTTATCCATCTTTCGTATTGTTTTTTATATTTAAACGCTTACCATTCATCATGTATTCTCTTCATTCTCAAGTTGCTGTTTAATACACGTTATTTTATTGAACGATTTTTACTCATACGTATAAAATTTTAAGATCGATAAAGCTTAGAATGTTAAAGGATGTGTTACAAAATATAGAATGATGATTTATATTTAAAAATCAATTTGTTGTATATAAAAATGGATACTTAATTTTATCGAACATTTTGGATGATTTTTATCTATTTGTCTTTTCTTTTAAAATTTTTACTTTAAAATCGCGTATGCTTCTTACTAAGAAAAAGAGTTTAAATATCTACAAAGAAATTTGTAACAGATATAATCATTAAAATTGAGATAGGGGGGGAAATGGTTAATAGGTTTCAGATATGGAAAAAAGTCACGATTGTTGTGATTTTAGGGGGATTCTTTTCGACTGTTTATGTAATAGATGTCAATAGCTTGCAAGAAGCGAATGATGGTTCGTTTTATTTTTTTAAACGTGGCATGTCTGCTTATAAAAATGGGCATATAAATCAGGCTATTGCAGCATTACGTTGTGCAGCTAAGAGAGGCCATATTGGTGCGAATTGGAAACTTGGCTCTATCTATGCCAACGGTGATGGTGTCCCTAAAAATGATTATAAGGCATATAATTTTTTTGCATATATTGTTGAAAAAGGTGCTGATCTTGGTTCAGAGGATGAAAGTTATGTTTCTGATGCATTGGTTAAACTTGCGAGATATATAAAAAAAGGTATTCCTCAATCACCTGTGAAACCTGATCCTTCTTATGCTGCTCATCTTTATATGCAGGCTGCGGTAAACTATGGAAATCCTAAAGCTCAGTATCATTTAGGAAAAATATTTTTAAAGGGAGAGGGAAGGGAGAAGAATCTTATACAAGCAGCACGATGGTTTCAACTTTCAGCAAAAAAAGGAAATCCTTCTGCCCAAGCAATGCTTGGAAATATACTGCTTCAAGAAGGAAAAATTGTCCGTGGGGCAGCAATGTTAACTGCTGCCTATGAAAAAGCTAACGTAAAAGACAAAAATTGGATTCATCCTTTGCAAGAACAGGCTTTTGCTCTTTGTAATGAATCTGAGAGACGTACAGCAATTTCACTGGTTGCTGAGATTTTAAAGAATAACAGTTTTTAAACATCTGATTGTAATATTTTTACATTCTCTCATCTTATATTAAACTCTGTTTTCTTGTATACAAGTTCATAGTAAAGATAGATTTTTTTTGATAATCTAATGGCTAATGACTTAAGATTTTAGACAAAAATTCTTGCGTTCTCGGTTTTCTTGCTTGCGGATCAGAAAAAAACTCTTTAGATGAACAGTCTTCAAGAATTGTTCCTTGATCTATGAAAATAACACGCTCAGAGACTTTTTGCGCAAATCCCATTTCATGGGTTACACAAATCATCGTCATACCTTCTTCTGCTAAGCTAATCATGACATCGAGTACTTCACCTACCATTTCAGGATCTAGAGCAGATGTTGGTTCATCAAAAAGCATGACAAGTGGATCCATAGTTAAGGCACGTGCAATAGCAACACGTTGTTGTTGCCCTCCAGAAAGTTGACCAGGATATTTATCTTTGTGTTCAATGAGGCCAACGCGCTCAAGATATAACAATCCACGTTCAAGTGCTTCTTTTTTGCTTCGTTTTAGGACTTTGATTTGTGCAATTGTCAAATTTTCTGTGACAGATAAATGGGGGAAAAGCTCGAAGTGTTGAAACACCATTCCTACCTGACTTCGCAATTTAGGCAGATTCGTTTTTTTTGAATGAACAGGTATTCCATTAATCCAAATTTCACCTTTTTGAAAAGGGACGAGAGCGTTAATAGTTTTAATGAGTGTTGACTTTCCTGAGCCTGATGGACCACAAACGACAACGACTTCTCCTTTATTAATATTGGTTGTACAGTTTTTAAGGACTTTAATTTCGCCATACCAATTAGAAACATTTTTTATTTCGATCATATGAGTAGACATTTTTTTTCCTGTTAGCGAATAATGGATACTTTTTTTTGTAAATACAAAACTATTTGTGACAGTGTAAAACAGATAACAAAATAGAAAATAGCTGCTAAGATATAAGCTTCTTGCTTTACACCAAAATTATTAGCAGCAATATCAAAACCATTCAAAAGGCTATGACCACTGATGGCATAAACAAGGGTTGTATCCTGAAAAAGGATAATAACTTGTGTTAAAAAGACTGGAAGCATATCTCTAAAGGCTTGAGGAAGAATGACAATGTACATACTTTGCCAATATGTCATTCCAAGAGCTTGTCCTGCATATTTTTGTCCTTGCGGAACTGAATTGATTCCAGCACGCATAATCTCAGCAAAATAAGCCGTTTCAAATGCGGTAAAGGTAATGAGTGCTGATTTATTTGCACCAATGGATATACCAGTTAAAAAAGGCAGAAGCACGAAAAACCATAAGATAACCATCACAAGTGGTATTGAACGCATAGCTGTTATGTAACTGATTGCAAACCAAGAAAGAAGTTTTATGGAAGAAAGGCGCATCATTGCTAAAAGTGTGCCGAAAACAAACCCCAATACCGTTGCAAAAAGAGTTAGAAAAACGCTAAAGAGTAAACCTGATAAAATGTAAGAACGAAATACATCAAAGGTAAAAAAGGAAAAATCAAAGTCGGAAAAATTGAAAGGAAAATAAAGTCCAAACTGAGAGCTTATGAAATTCATCATATTCAATTTCCCTTTGTTTGAAAATTAGGAATTTTGAGTATTTGTTCAATGACTGTCATCACAATGAATACGAATAAGGCTATTAGAATATAAAGGATCGTAACAAGTAAATAATTTTCGTAAACATGGCTTACCTCTTCAATTGCTTGGTATTGAAATTGCATGAGCTCATTTATTGAAACGGCGAATGCTATAGACGAATTTTTCACAATCCCCATTGCTTCTGAAGTAAGAGGTGGCATAATTGCACGTATAGCACGTGGTAGTATAATATAGCGATAACTTTGATAAGTTGTAAACCCCATTGCCATAGCAGCATAGCGTTGTCCAGAAGGAATCGCTTCAATGCCTGAACGAACCTGTTCAGCAATGCGTGCAGATGTAAAGAATCCCAATGCGCATGTTATCAAGAGAATGGGGGAAAATTTCATCGCTGGTGGATAAATCTTCGGAACAACAAAATACCACAAAAACACTTGTACAAGGAGGGGAATATTACGCATAATCTCTACCCAAATAGTACCGATAGTGCGAAATATATAATTGATTATGGATGTTTTGGGTAAAGTGCGCATTGTTCCTATAACAACACCACACAATACAGCTAATATAAGTGAAGTGATAGACAATATAACCGTATTTTTAAAGCCATCGAGAAGTGTATCTAAATAGGTATGGCTCACGCCGGGAGTTCCCAAGCATCCTGTTACCAATGTTTGAGTAAGGTCATCTCTACAAAGGAAAGAAAAGTCCATTAATTGATATTCCCTCAAATTAGTCATTCACAAATAGGACAATAAACCACGCGCATCTACATAGTCCAGATTTATTAAAAAGTGAATTAAAATATAAACCACACTCAATTTCAAAAGAGTGTGGTTCTTCTTTATTAAATTCTATAAATCTTTTTCTGCGTAGCTTTCTCGAGGCTTATTATTTGGGTGATCCCAAGCATATCTTGTTTGTTTTGACAAGGGAAGGTTCATAACAGTGTTAGCAGGTGGGATCGGTTTCATAAACCACTTATTATAAAGCTTTTCCAGTGATTCATCTTTAATCTGACGTACAATACTATCGTTGATTGTTTGTTCAAATTTTTTGTCATTTAATCTGAGCATACAGGCAATAGGTTCGACTGAAAGTACAGTATCAAGAATGACATAATCAGATGGATTCTTTGATTTAGCAATATGTCCAGCAAGAATTGAAGCGTCCATGACAAAAGCATCTGCCTTACCAGATTCTAATAATAAAAAACTATCTCCGTGATCTTTCCCCTTTAAAACTTTAAACTGAATGTTTTTTGCACGTTTATTTTTACGAATAAGTTGAACAGATGTTGTACCGGTGGTCGTTGCAACTGTTTTTCCATTTAAATCCTCAAGAGATTTAATGTTAGAGTTTTTCTTTACAGCAATCCGAACCTCTTCAATGTATGTCGTATAAGCAAATGCTGCTTCTTTACTGCGGGCAATATCATGTGTTGTTGAGCCGCACTCAAAATCATAGGTTTTATTTTTTAAGAGAGGAATTCTATTTTGAGAAGTGATGGGAAGATAATGAATTTTAATTGGTTTACCAATTTTTTTTGAGATATCATCAATGATCCGTTCTGCCATTTCTGTATGAAAGCCTACATATTTATTATTACCAAGGGCGTAGGCTAAACCAGATGATTCACGGACACCTAAAGTAATTTCACCTGTTCGTTTTATTTTTTCAAGAGTATCATGTTCAGCATGCGCGAAACTTGAGAATCCAATGGACGTTGCTGCAATAAGCATTAATAATGATTTCTTCATTTATGTCCTCCATTCATTTATTTTTATTTTATTTGCTTAAGATATACTGTTTATATGCTGTAGCATAGTTATTATTTTTGAGTGGAATTTTTTTTGTTGTCTCATGAAATGAGGATTTTACTTTCTTAATTGATATTAAGGTTAATCCAAACAGGAACGTGGTCGGATGGTTTTTGATATCCCCTTACTTCTGTTTGGCTATGAGCGCAAATTAATTGATCAACAGCTTCTGGTGATAATAATAAATGATCAATGCGAATCCCATTATTCTTAGGCCAAGCACCTGCCTGAAAATCCCAAAAACTGAAGGAGGGAGTATCGGTGACATTCCGGATAGCATCATAAAAACCTAAATGGAGAATACGTTGGAATGCTTTTCTTGTTTCTTGAAGAAATAAGGCATCTTGATACCATTCTTGAGGTTTTTTTGCATCTAATGGAGTGGGGATGACATTATAATCACCTGCTAGAATAAGAGGTTCTTCATACGCAAGCAATGATTTTGCATGTGTATATAATCTTTCCATCCATTCTATCTTATAGGAATATTTTTCACTCTCAATAGGATTCCCATTTGGCAAATAGAGAGATGCAACACGAACAACACCTTTGTTTGTTGAATAAACAGCTTCAATGTAACGTGTTTGTTTATCATTATCATTGCCTGGTAATCGACGGATCACTTCATCTGGTGTTTTTTTAGAGAGAATCGCAACGCCATTAAAACTTTTTTGTCCGTGTGTTTCTATATGGTAACCTAAACTTTCAATTGCATCGCGTGGAAAATTTTCATCGATACTTTTAATTTCCTGTAAACAGACTATGTCCGGCTGGCTTTGCTGCAGCCATTGACATAATGTTTCATGTCGTGCTTTTATCCCGGCAATATTCCACGTTGCTATTTTCATGGCGCTCATCATTAGATATCCAATATGCAATTCAATTTATTGCATTTATGTTTACTACAGTCACATCGCTGTTTTTTTGTTTATAGGGGATATTACTATGGTAAATTGATTTATCAAGAGTAGCGGTAAAAGCAAATTTAAAGTTTTAAAATTTAATTTATTTTCATTTTTAAAAACTTTCTGCTGTTTAGTTCTTGACGAATGTACGTGTTCTCGCTATTAGAGATGGATATAACCGATGTGAATGTAATCAGGTGTTTTGGATATGAACCGGATCATTCACAGGTGTTAAGAAGATTAAAAGCAAATGCTAGTGCAAAAGGCTATTGCCTTCTCTGCTTATGGTCGGGTAAACTGTTTTTTGCAGGTGTGCCCGATTTTGTGTATAGACTTAGATATCTGTTCCGATTCTGTTGGGGTGGATAGAAATAAAAATAGAAAAGCCCGATTGGGTGAGACGAATGTAGATCGAAAAGAGGAAGGTTGCATGCCTACCGTAAACCAGTTGATTCGCAAGCCGCGTGTGGCGCCAGTTAAACGTAATAAGGTTCCTGCTCTGCAGTCGAATCCGCAGAAGCGTGGTGTCTGTACGCGTGTTTATACAACAACACCGAAGAAACCTAATTCTGCTCTTCGTAAAGTTGCTAAAATTCGCTTGACGAATGGATTTGAGGTAATTGGTTATATTCCTGGAGAGGGACATAATCTTCAAGAGCACTCTGTTGTAATGATTCGTGGTGGTCGTGTGAAAGATTTGCCAGGAGTTCGTTATCACATTATTCGTGGTTTACTTGATACGCAGGGTGTCAAGAATCGTAAACAGCGTCGTTCAAAGTATGGCGCAAAGCGTCCAAAATAATATTGAGAGACAAAGCTAATGTCCCGTCGTCATAGAGCAGAAAAGCGTGAGATTAATCCAGATCCCAAATTTGGTGATTTGGTTATTATGAAATTTATGAATGCCATTATGTTTGATGGTAAAAAATCAGTTGCAGAGCGTATTGTTTATGGTGCGCTCGATTCTGTGGAAAAAAGAGTAAAAACAGATCCTGTGGCTCTATTTCATCGAGCTTTAGAGAATATTGCTCCTCATATTGAGGTTCGTTCACGCCGTGTTGGTGGCGCTACTTATCAAGTTCCGATTGATGTTCGTCCTGATCGTCGTCAGGCTCTTGCTATTCGTTGGTTGATTGCGGCGGCACGTGGTCGAAATGAAACGACGATGGTTGAGCGTTTATCTGGTGAATTGATGGATGCGGCTAATAATCGTGGTTCTGCCGTGAAGAAGCGTGAAGATGTTCATCGTATGGCTGAAGCTAATCGTGCTTTTTCTCACTATCGCTGGTAGAAGTTTTAAACTAAGGCAAATATAATGGCTCGCGAATATAAAATTGAAGATTATCGTAATTTTGGTATTATGGCGCATATTGATGCTGGTAAAACTACGATGACTGAACGTATTCTGTTCTATACCGGTAAGAATCATAAAATTGGCGAGACCCATGATGGGGCTTCTACAATGGATTGGATGGAGCAGGAGCAGGAGCGTGGTATTACGATTACGTCTGCTGCGACAACGACATTTTGGGAAGGGCAAGACGGTCGGAAGCGTCGCTTTAATATTATTGATACGCCAGGGCACGTTGATTTTACGATTGAAGTTGAGCGCTCTTTGCGTGTTCTTGATGGTGCAATAGCCTTGTTGGATGCAAATGCTGGTGTGGAGCCTCAAACGGAAACTGTTTGGCGGCAAGCTGAGAAGTATCGCGTGCCTCGTATGGTTTTTGTTAATAAAATGGACAAAATAGGAGCTGACTTCTATCGTAGTGTGGAGATGGTTGGTTCTCGGTTAGGTGCTAAAGCGCTTGTTTTGCAGTTGCCGATTGGTGCTGAAAATGACTTTGAAGGAGTTGTTGATCTTGTAGAAATGAAGGCTTTAAAGTGGGATGGTTCTATTGGTGCCTCGGCAGTGATAAGTGAAATTCCCTCTGAGTTAAAGGAGAAAGCTGAAGAATATCGCGAGAAATTGATTGAGATGGCTGTGGAGGTTGATGAAGCTGCGACAGAGGCTTATTTGGAAGGTGTTATGCCAACCAACGAGCAGCTTGTTTCTCTCATTCGTAGGGGGACAGTAGAAGTTCAGTTTCATCCGGTTCTTTGTGGTACGGCTTTTAAAAACAAGGGGGTGCAGCCACTTTTGGATGCTGTTGTTTCCTATCTTCCTTCTCCAATTGATATTCCGGCGATTAAGGGTGTTGATGTAAAGAATGAGGCTGAGACGACACGCGAATCTTCTGATGATGCTCCGTTATCTATGCTTGCTTTTAAAATTATGAATGATCCTTTTGTTGGTTCATTGACGTTCTGTCGTATTTACTCAGGTAAAGTTCAGAAAGGTATTTCTCTTGAGAATACTGTGAAAAAGAAAAAAGAGCGTTTGGGGCGTATGCTTCAAATGCATTCAAATTCTCGTGAGGATATTGAAGAAGCATTTGCTGGTGATATTGTTGCTCTTGCAGGACTTAAGGAGACGACAACAGGGGATACTCTTTGTGATCCTTTGAAGCCTGTTATTTTGGAGAGGATGGAATTTCCAGAGCCTGTTATTGAGATTGCAATTGAACCGAAGACAAAAGCAGATCAAGAAAAAATGGGTATTGCTCTTAACCGTCTAGCAGCCGAAGATCCTTCATTTCGTGTTAAATCGGATGAGGAATCTGGTCAGACTATTATAGCTGGAATGGGTGAGCTTCATCTTGATATTATTGTTGATCGTATGCGGCGTGAGTTTAAGGTTGAAGCAAATGTTGGGCAGCCTCAAGTTGCTTATCGTGAGTCAATTACTAAAATGGCGGAAATTGATTATACGCATAAGAAACAATCGGGTGGTGCAGGTCAATTTGCTCGTGTGAAAATTGTTTTTGAGCCTCATGATGGTGATGACTTTATTTTTGAGTCAAAGATTGTTGGTGGTGCTGTTCCTAAAGAATATATTCCCGGTGTCCAAAAAGGGATTGAGAGTGTTATGGGGTCAGGTCCTCTTGCGGGCTTTCCTATGCTTGGTGTAAAAGCGACTCTCATTGATGGTGGCTATCACGATGTTGATTCTTCGGTTTTGGCTTTTGAGATTGCTGCTCGTGCGGCTTTTCGTGATGGGGCAAAGAAGGCTGGTGCACAGCTTCTTGAACCGATCATGAAGGTGGAAGTTGTTACACCAGATGATTATGTTGGTGATGTTATTGGTGATCTCAATTCTCGTCGGGGACAGATTTCAGGAACTGAAGCGCGCGGCATTGCAACGGTTGTGAATGCAATGGTTCCTTTGGCAAATATGTTTGGTTATGTGAATACTCTTCGCTCTATGAGTCAGGGGCGTGCGCAGTATACAATGCAGTTTGATCATTACGAGCCTGTGCCTTCAGCTGTTGCTTTGGAGATTCAAAAGAAATACGCGTAATTTCAGGTTGGTAATTAATTTTTAACTTAGTCCTTGGCTTGGACGGAAAATGGAGAGCTCAAATGGCGAAGAGCAAGTTTGAACGAACAAAACCGCATGTTAATATTGGTACGATTGGTCACGTTGATCATGGGAAGACCTC
>NZ_JBHIPJ010000090.1:0-6833 GCF_042195945.1 Bartonella sp. AP30XZML
CCGCTGTAAACATCAGAGAATATTTCTTTAGCCAAAAAATCATAAGCGTTGCTCCCCAAACCGCTTGGCGACAATCACTATACCCGTTACAGCCGCTAAAACCATCATGCCTGCTAATGCCCATTGCACCGGACCATTGCCTGCTAACAAGCCGCCAAAACCAGAACAAGACCCTATAATCGGGGCAAGCGCTTCTATCTTTAAAAGACCGCTTGCTGTTTTCGTTTCTACCCTTTGATAATTCGAAGAAACATAAGCCCCTTTTACCCATAATCCCGCTTCTGCTGCTCGACGGTTGGCTAAACCCGCAAGAGGCTTCCCACCGACCTTATTCCATTTCTGTAATTCAAAGGGTACGGCTTCATAATCCCCTTGATTAAGCTTCTTCAACAAGGTTGACTTGCGAAAAGCAGCTGTTCCTACATTATAGCAAAATGAGACCAATGCCGCGAATTGGCAATCCGTTAACGAAACCGTCACCGATTCCTCTACCGTCTGCTCAAATTGCTTTAAGTCTTCACAAAGGATTTCTTCTGCTTGCTTTTGGCTAATACACATGCCTTTTTTGACAAGGGGGTGACCCGCATTGCTGGTGTGACCATAACCAATCGTCCAGATACATGCCGTGTCTCTATATGCCTCTAAACGCAAACCTTCCCATTGTTTGATAAGCTCCAAACCTTCTTTCGATATCTTTCTCATCTGACGCTCCATAAAAAAAGCCCCACAAAAGTGAGGCTGGATAAAAATGTTTTTTTATGATCTCTATTGACTATGCTCTTTGATCAGTTGCTCGACTTCGTCAACACCAAAGCCAAGCTGAAAGAGCGGCGCATATTCACTTTCCTGTAATTCATACTGACAACGCTTTTCGACAAAATCACCATTTAAATCAAACGGCATGGTTGTTGTTAGAAAAACCTTATGCGTATCATCTTCTACCCCCTCTTCCCCTTCACTGAGTTCTTTGACAAAAAACCAATAAAAACGTGTTGCTAAAAGCATCTCTAGCCTTCTTACTGTTTCAACTTTGTCAAAAGAAAGCATGTTCAGATAATCTTCTTTGCTATTTAAATGTTCTGGATAATCTATCATCTCTCCCTCCTAAACAAAATGACGCGTATGGCTACATCCACGCGCCGCAACTTGTTCATTTCCACCATTGACGATCATGGCGGCTCGAGTAAAACGCCCATTATCCGTTGTATTACTCCAGCTACCACCCCCTAACAATGCTCTCATTTCAAACGTATTTTGCGTACGGCTTATGGGTATAGGAAACGTGCCCGATAAAAATTGCCAAACATAACCGCAACCATCCTCACAACCGATATGCGAGATCATTCGACGATTCGCCGTATCCTTATATCCACCTGAAACCTTAGAGGTTGGTTCTTTCTTGCCAACAATATGTGTCTTTTCATTGCTTCCATACATAGCAGAAGCAAACGCTTCATCACTCAGTAAAGATTTTTTAACACGCGCCATATCTGTTACATGTTCGGTATAATTACGGTTTGTTGTTATATTGGTACGATACATTGATTTCGTATTTTCACCCGTCCCTGATTGAAGATAAATATCAACCCAAAGATCTTGCAAAGGATCATAAACCATACCTTCTGGTGAACTATGCGGACGGTGATTGAGACACCAAACTGAATTGGGTAAAATATCCCCTGCCCTATAACCAGACAAGGGGTGACCGGAAATCGTACCAACATCCGCACAGAGCGTATGAAACCCTCCTATCTTTCGCGAATTACTCACTGTGTAATTCCTTGGATACGTAGAGTTTTCTGATAAAACAAATTTATGAGACTGTCCTCCATCAGAAACCAAATAAACATAATAATCCTTCCCCGCCGAAAGAGAAGGAACGCTTATTCTTGTATCTACCGTATAACTTGCAACCAAAGTATCATTGCCTAATGCCAAAGTTATGCGTGTTCCTTTTTTCACGGTTAATTGCGCTTTGCCTGTCGCTACAAGAAACGGTGTGGAAATTGAAAAAACCGTTAAATTGGACTGTTTCAGTAAATTGTTTACCTCTTCCGCTAGCGCTTTTGCCTGTGAAGCTACTGTATGGGCTGTTGTTGCCGTTGCTAGGGAACTCTTGATCCCTCCAAGCTCTTGTTTCGTCGTATCGGCTGTTTTTTTGGCTTCTTCTGCTGTCCTTTTCGCTCTATCGGCTACTTCCTTGGCTTTTTCGGCTTCGCTCTTGGCTTGATAGGCTTGTGAATCTGCCGACTCGGTTTTTTTCTTGGCTTCTTCTGAGTACATCCGCGCTAAACTTACGGGGGCTTTAAAATTCTCAACCACTTGGTTGATATCGATAACCCTACTCCTCGCAGACGAGGCTATTTTCTCTGCATTTTCTGCCTGATTGCGCGCTTGCGTCGCATCATGTCTTGCATAACCAGCAGACTCCTGGCTTCCTTGGCTATTTTTTGTGCCTCTTCCGCTTCTTCTTCTAAAGACGCGGCTTTCTTACCCGCTGTTTCGGCTGCCCTCTGCGCCTCTCCTGCTATATATTTTGCATTACTCGCTATTTCCTTGGCTTTTTCTACTTCATTCTTGGCTTCATACGCTCGTGAATTGGCTGCTTCTGCTATTTTCTTGGCTTCCTCGCCTGCCGTTTCTGCTAAACTTGCTATAGTCTTAGCGTTATCTGCCACTTCCTTCGCGTTGTTAGCTGTACTACTAGCATTATAAGCTATATTTTTCGCAGATTCTGCCTCACTACGAGCTTGCCTCGCATCATTTTCGGCATAAACAGCTTTCTGTTTGGCTTCCTTCGCTGTTTTTTCTGTCTCTTCTAGCTTGTCTTCTAAAGATGATGCTAAAGACGCTGCCTTTTTACCCGCCGCTTCTGCCGCTTTCTGTGCTTGTTCTGCTGTATATTTTGCACTATTAGCTATTTCCTTGGCTTTTTCGGCTTCGCCCTTAGCTTGATAGGATTGTGAATCTGCTAATTCCGCTTTTTTCTTGGCTTCGTCTGCATATGTCCGTGCTAAACTTGCTATAGTCTTAGCGTTATCGGCTACTTCCTTCGCGTTGTTAGCTGTACTCCACCCTTGATGAGCTGTGTTGCCTGAATTTTCCGCTATCTTCTTGGCTTCATCTGCGTACGTACGCGCTAAACTTGCTATAGTCTTAGCGTCACCTGCTACTTCCTGAGCTTTATTGGCATTACTCCATCCTTCATGAGCTGTACTTTTTGCCTTTTCTACCTCACTGCGCGCTTGTGCCGCCTCATGGTTAGCATAACCAGCTGTCTGTTTGGCTTCTTTCGCTATCTTTTCAGCTTCACCCGCTACTGTCTCTACCTGTGATGCCTTCTTTTGTGCACCATCAGCTACCTTCTTTGCCTCGTCCGCTGTCGACTTCGCACTATTGGCTAATTGTTTTAGACCATCCAAAGCACCTTTCGTTTCTTCTGCTACCTTCTCTACTGCTTCCGCTTTACGCTTCGCCTCTTGTGCTATGCCCTTCACCGCTTCTGCATTCACCTGCCCTGCCGTCTCTCCTGAACGCGCCGCAGACTCTGCTACCGCTTTCGCTTCCAAAGCTATTCTAGAGGCTTCTGTTGTGCTCTGTTGGGCTTGCTCCGCTTTCGCTATTGCACTATCTGCTGCACTTTTCGCTTCTTCTGCTGTGCTCTTCGCTGCATTCGCAACTGTAACAGCGCTTTCTGATGCTACTTTGGCTTCCTTAGCTACGCTCTCTGCTGTTTCTGTCGCTGTCGCTACCGATTGTTTTACTTCCTCCACTAAACCTTTTGCCTCAACAGCTGTCGTTTTACTTTCATTGGCTAACGTTGCTGCCTGATCTGCTACTTTCTTCGCTTCAGCGGCTTTAGACAGTGCTTCTGAGGCATCTTGTTGCGCTGTTGATGTCTCTAACGTCTGTTTGGCTTCTTGCGCCATAGTCTTGGCTTCAGAAGCTGTGATTGTCGCATCATCCGCCTTCTTTTCCGCTCTTGCGGCTTTCTCTTCTGCCGTCTCTGCTGTGCTCTTAGCTTCACTCGACTTCGTTAACGCTTCTAAAGCTTTTTGCCCGATCTCATCACCAGCCTGTTTAGCTGTGGTAGCGGTCGATAATGCCGTTTCTGCAATACCTTTCACTTCTTCAGAAATATTCTTGACATCATTGACTAAGGTAAGCGCTGTAGATGCTTTATCCTTCGCTGCATTCGCTTCTGTAAGCGCATTGGTAGAGGAATTTTGGGCTTCTGTTGCAAGTTGTTTGGCTTCTTCTGAGAATGTCTTAGATGACTCTGCTATCTGTTTGGATTCTCTTGACTCCGTTAATGCCTTCTCTACTGCCGTTTGTACTTGAGACGCTGTTTTTGTAAGTTCTCTAACAGAAGATGTCGCCCGTTCCGATAAACCTTTTGCTTCTTCGGCAATATCCTTCGCATCATCGGCTGCCTGTTTGGCTCCATCTGCCTTTAGACTTGCTTGCATGGCTACAGTCTTAACTTCATGACACGTTGCTACCGCCGTCGCTGCTACTTGCGTCGTCTCTGTTGCTGTTTGTGAAGCTTCTCTTGCTGTTTGTTCTGCACGCTCTGCAATCGACTTCGATTCATCGGCTAATCTCTTTGCTTCTGTCGAGACATGGACGGCATTCTCACTAGCCTGCTTGACCTCTGTAAAACTTTGTAATGCCGTAGCCAATGAACCTTTCGTACTACTTATTTCCCCTGTAGCTCTATCAACTGCTGCTTTTGTCTCTTCTGCCATGCGCTTCGCTGCATCAGAAGTATTCTTGGCTTCTTCTGCTAAGCCATTGGCTGTATCCGCTGTCTCTTTCGCAAGGCTAGCCGTTGTCGTCGCTGCTTTAGCTTCTTCCTTCGCTTCATGAGACGTCGTAAGCGCTGTTGTCGCTGTTTGAACTGTTTTCGTCACTTCGCTAAGCGCTTGTTCCGAAACCCTCTTCGATTCTTCTGCAACCTGTTGCGCACCATTCGCACGCGACATGGCTTTTTCTGCTTCTTGACGTGCATTAACAACCTGCTCTAACGGCGCAAAGGTTTCATACGAATACAAAGAGGCCGTCCCTAAAAGCTTTGGAACAACAACGCTGTCTTGAGAAGTTCCTGCTATCATTTCTTCTTTCGTTGCAACAGGTATCAAATATTCATGTTCATGATCGGGTATCTTCATCTGTTTTCGTCCTCACATCATTCAGAGCACTTCGTCTAATGAACACTCTTTCAAATCTTCAAACTCTTCTCTTAAGGTCTCTAAGCGCTTCTCTAAATCTTTCAGTGAACCATCAAGCTCTGTTTTCAAAGCGGCTTTCAGTAAATCAAAAACGCCAGTAAGCGGCGCATGTACAAAACCTCCCCCAGAATACAAAACGACCCGTACTTGAGACGGGTCGCTAATCTCTGATATCGCAAACGGTTTTAATGACATTTCAACTCCTCATGTCTTGATCCCATAAACTACACTCACATTAACGGGGCGCGTTTCAACACCACCAACCCTCTCTGCCATGAGATGATGTTCATGATGCTCTCTGTCATTCAGACCTTCTGTTATAGGCGTTGAATAATATAAAAAATTAGCAAAGGGGCTCCTGATAAACCAAGGTAAACGCGGCGGCTTGTCTTTTTCTGTAAACCAACAACACACTGATTTATAATGATAATTCACTGTTTTGTATGTTGAATGAGAGTCCCGAATATTGTAAGATTCTCTCATTTCAAGTCTGTTTATATTGAATCAAACAAACCCATTTGCTTGCACGGCATAAGCGGGGCTGGCGTGTGGGTAAAACTGTATAAGAAAGGAATGAAAATGGTTCTTATGAATCGTCTTAACGCAAGGGCTGTCGCAACATTGGGAGCTGGCAAATATAATGATGGTGCCGGCTTGATCCTCCATAAGCGTAAAGATGGTGGTGCTCAATGGCTTTATCGTTATACCATTCACGGATAACATGTAAGTTTTATGTAAAAATAACTTACTGTATTTATACAGCTTTTTTACAGTGAGGGACGCGTAAATAAAAGTTAGGGAATAGGATTTTGCAACACGTCTCTTAATGATTGCGAATCAAGAGTTCTTTTCGGGGTGGTTTTTTAGCAAAACCAGAGGTCCAAAGGGTCTCTAATTCTAAAAAGTCAAAATCCTTAAAAATCTCTCGAACCGCATCACAATCATTGAGACTCAAGACAAATTTGCCTTGTATGCTTTTGAGAACTTTTGCCATACTCACAAAATCATCTTCAACAAAATTCCCAGAGCTGTAACACTTCTTCTTCACAAGATAAGGCGGATCTAGATAAAATAAACTGTCGGGTGCATCAAATAGCTCGATAACCCGTTCCCACGACAAATTTAAGATTGTTGTATCAAGAAGCTTCTGTCTAACACGTCTCATCCTTGATAACAGCTTTTCGGGATTAAATGCTATAGGCTTTTTCCTTCCAAAACTAAAAGAGACATAATCTTTTTTCCCATACATCACACAACGTTGGAGAAACAAAAAACGGGCGGCTCTTTCAACTTTGGAAAGGCTTTCTGGTTCAATCGCCGCAAGTTCAAAAAACAACTGTCTTGAACAAACAAACCATTCTAGTCGTTTGGCTAAATCATCAAAGTCATTTTGAACACATTGAAACAGATTCGTGATCTCTCCATTCAAATCATTAATAACGGAATATTTTGCTGGTCCTTTATTTAGGAAAATAACACCAGAACCTAAAAATGGTTCAACATAGGTTTCATGGTCAATGCTATTTAAAATCGGTATAATTTTCTTACGCAGATAGTGTTTACCACCCATCCACGCAAACAATGTTTGTGTAAATTCTTGTT
>NZ_JBHIPJ010000091.1:0-1943 GCF_042195945.1 Bartonella sp. AP30XZML
ATGGTTCCTAATTCACGGGGTGATTTAGCTTTTTGACGATAATATTCCAACAGAGAGCGTAAAGTGACGAGTTCATTATCAGAATGATGAGAGCGAAGCATAAAGGATAAACTCCATAACTATCTACGATACAGATTAATTCTCTTCAAAAGAATCGAAATGAAGCTTATTAAATCCATTTTGAGCAAATGGTGAAAAAAATGTAGAAAAATGCGAAAAAACGGATAAATTTTTTCAAAAGGGGTTTTAAAAGATTGTTTATCCACAGCCCATGGCATGGAATAAGATCAGCAAAGTAGTAAAATTTGCTATTCGTTTCACGGGTTAATCAAGATAAATGTACTACGTGCTTTAAAATATCAGAATGAGTACTTTGATAGGTTTTATAGAGAGGTTTTGTAGGTTCTTAAAACCCCCAAAACCCCTACAAAACCCCTTTTTATATATATCATAGATTGTATTTACAGATTGTATTTAATATAGGTTGTTTATTTAAAACATTAACATATTGAAATATAATGATTTTTATTTTTGTTTAAAAAAATAAAATAATACGTATAAAAAACACCCCCAAAACTTATAATGGGGAGTGCTTTGAAGAGTTNCGGTCGACCGCTTTGAGAGCTCTTGTCTCCAGAGATTTCACGTATATAGTTACAACGGCATAAAAGCTCTAAAGCTTGCTTAACGGTTTGATTATCTTTTAAATGCGTCCAACTTCTTTGATGAATATCACGTAAAGTAAAGACAGCGGGTAAATGATCACAACGTTCGACAATTAATTTTGCCCCCTCTGTTGCTAAGCTATTCGCCGCCGCATAAAGCCTTTTGACATGACTTAACAAATATTTTTCCCATCACAAGGCTGTTTGAAGGGCATCTTTATTGATTTCAAAACGCCCCCCTTCGGTTAATTCAAAAATCAATGCAAGGCTTACTATGGTCTTAGGCATTTTCAAAAGATGCGCTTGTAAGCTTTCTGAAAGGTTGTTCTCTTTGGCTTCTTTAAAAATCTTTTGCATCCATTCACGAAAGATCTCTTGAGCTTCAGCAGAAAAGCGCATCACAAGAGGGTGTTCTGGTGAACCAAGGGGTTTATCATAAAGAGAACGAAATGCCCCTTCATAAGTTTCCCATGCCTCTTGATTGGGAGGTCTATCAACCCATTTCCAATCTTTTGTCTCATCGGGAAAGACCAGCATTTGAAAGCGTTGTAAGAAACCATCATTGCCTTTGCCATATAAAACATTGCGTATAAAGGGGAGAATGCGAGAGGGTTGAATGCCCCCTATAATAGAAACGGTTGCATTGGGAATAAAAATGGTTCCACGCCCTATACGGTCATAAGTAAATTGACCATCTCCATTAAAAGCTTCCAAATAAAAGGCACGGTCTGTTTGATATTCCTTGCGTTCCATATCTGTTAAGAAACCGGATAATTCATCACGCACCATCAAGAGACCACGGGGATTTTCTTTTAAAAGTTCCCCAAGCTTTTCCACGGTCACATCATTGACAATAAAACGAGAGACATCCTCATCACGCGCATTGTCTTTAGAGAGGGTTTCAGACAAAAGAGCATGGGCTGTTTCAAGATCTCCTTTTTTTATTGCTTTATGGGCTTGTTTTTTCTTTTCGGATTTGTCTAAAGTTTCAAGTATCTCTTCAATTTCTTGTCTCTCTTTCTGCTTTAGCCACTCTTTATACCATTTCTTTTGAAGGCAAGTGATAGGAGTTAAAGCGGCTTGCATGGTAGGTGTTTTCATGGTTGAAGGTTGACCAATAAGAGCGCCCCAGAGATTAGGGACAATCTTCCAATCATCATGTTGTTTTGGAGCAATCCGCACGCCATTGCCGATGAGAGCAGCCAAGCCACACAAAGCAGCGACAGCCACA
The DNA here is from genome assembly GCF_042195945.1 of Bartonella sp. AP30XZML. Lineage (NCBI taxonomy): Bacteria > Pseudomonadati > Pseudomonadota > Alphaproteobacteria > Hyphomicrobiales > Bartonellaceae > Bartonella > Bartonella sp. AP30XZML. Next base: position 1,897 of record NZ_JBHIPJ010000091.1, read on the forward strand.
AAATCGAGAGGCGCTTGTTGACGGTCAGCAACGTCATAAACATAGCG
>NZ_JBHIPJ010000092.1:0-2968 GCF_042195945.1 Bartonella sp. AP30XZML
CGAACCGCCACATAGCATGGATTCTTTGTTGCGCGCTTATGAACCAAATTTCGAGAGCCCTATTAAAAAGGTTGCTTAAGTAAAAAACATGTTTTATCTCCTCGTCTTTAGGGCGGGGAGGTAGTTAATGGCTCTGTTCCATTTGTATATCCACTTTATTAGCTGTTAGCGTTGGAATAGAAGAGACATCAATGTCCCTCAAGGCATGCCATGTATCATAATTGGCTTGAAGCTGTAGCCAAAGGGCTGGTCCATTTCCTAACAATTTACCAATGCGAGCTGCTGTTACAGCTGTGACTGGACGTTCTCCTTTAAGGATACCGTGCAAGTGCTGGCGTGATATTTGAAGAATCCTAGCAATTTCGGTTTTGCTTGCATTTAAATGTTCTAAGGATTCAGCTAAAATTTCTCCTGGATGAGAAGGACAACGATTAGGATTACGTGTAGTCATGGATAGTTTCCTTTACAATTAATCTTAAAACCTTCAGTGGTATTGCTCTAGATCAACATGGTAAACATGTCTGTCTTTAAATTCAAAAGTGATACACCAAGGACCATTGATATGAATTGTGTAGCGAGTTGGAGTAAAGCCTTTAAGCATATGAAAATTATAACCTGGTACATTGATATCATTAACTTGAGAAGCTGCGTCAAGGGTATCAAGACGGCGAATAATACGCTGTTGAAGCCTGCTATCAATCTTACTTTTTCCTGTTTCCCAGAGAGATTGTAGGTCTTTATTTTTAAATGTTTTGATCATAGCAAATTCAGTAACATCATTTTAAATAGAATGTAATGTATTAAGTGACAAGTGTCAACAAAAATGTTACAATTTAATACGGTTGATGCCAATACTGTAGAACTGAAGGAATGTAAGAAATGAACATCAAACCTATTCGCACTGAACAAGATTATCAAGAAGCCTTAGAAATTGTGTCAGCAATGTTTGATAAGCAACCTAAAGAGAATACTCTAGAATTTGATAGAATGAAAACTCTTGTTTTGTTAATTGAAGCTTATGAAACAGAGCACTATCCTGTTTCTCCACCTCATGCGTAAAGAGAAGAATAGGTGCATGGAGGGGATAAATTTGCACGTTAACATCAAGGATTTTACAAACATACCAACGGCTGTCTGATCAAATATTGCTAAAAACTTAGATCCCTTGCCATTCTTAATAAAGTGAATACGAAGTTTAAATTCTATTGTCATTTTGCTCTCCAAATTAATGAAGAGACCATAACAATCATCTACACTCTCTCATAAGACTGACACTGTCAGTCAAAAAAGCCCTTTAAAGGGCTTTGAAAGAGCTTTAAAGGGGATTTTAAAAACATACAAAGCCAGCTTATACAACAAGCATCATTAACACTATTGTTTGAGTGCCTAAGCTTCTTCACCTTTTTCTTGTGATTTATGGCTAAGCTCTGCCATTGTTTCTTTATCCACCATGGGAGGAGAAAACACTCCGTCCTTATAAGTCCAGCCAATTTGTGCTTCACTTGAGGGGATCGCTTCACCATCAAAGGCGTGAACATAATCTTCTGAGGCTACAATAATATTTGTTACCACACCATTTTCAACAACTGCATATTTCATAAAAAACTCCTAGATAAAAAATCTCAACAAGATTGCTCCGTCACCACCATTGCCGCCATCTCCACCAGATTTTCCTGGAAAGTAGCCACCGCCACCGCCGCTGGTAAAACCATTTCCATCACCACCATTGCCGCCTTTCCCACTGTACCCCCCTTTTGCGATACCATCACTGCAACCACCACCAGCACCACCATAAATAGAGCTTCCACCATGTCCAATGTTTGTTTTATAGACAATAAAGGGGCCGTCGTTACTTCTATAGTATGCGTAGCCACCACCACTCCCGCCACCGAAAGTAGAACTACTGCCATTGACGCTGGTATTGCTAGAGTAATAGCTGCCACCGCTACCGCCGCGACCACTGCTGTTGGCACTTCCTTCACTGCCACTAGTTGCGTATCCATAATATCCACCACCTCCGCCACCGCCTGCGGTAAGAAGTCCCTGAATTATTGTTTGACCACCTATGCCTCCCCTCTCGTTATTACCGCCTTTCCCACCACGTCCAATTTGAGCATTTTTTGAGTTTCCCAGCTGGTATCCTTTGATTTTAATACGTACGCAACCGCCGCCACCTCCACCACCGCCTTTTATATTACTGCCGCCTCCACCGCCACCCCACGCCCATATTTCAATATCGGTGTAGCTAGTAACACTATCAGGAAATGGAATGGGTCCACTTTCTGTCATGAGGATTTCAAGGGGATTAAGCGCGGTAACTTCTTTCAGTTTTGCAATCTCATTGCGTATTTTTTGAAGGACAGTGGTAGCCTCATCTTTTGTGTAAAGTGCCTTACCATCAACAGTTGCTGGACCTCTAAGCATGCTTCCACTTGCACTTAGACTTGTCACAACTTTATTATTGTGGGTGAGATTAAACGACGAATTACCTAACAGCTCTAAGCCACCACTCATTGTAACTTTGCTGGTAAATTTATTGTAATTTTTCCATTCATTGGGACTTGTGAGGCGTCCATAGCTTGTGAGATCTTGATTGATCTTGGCTCTAAAATCGTCAAGACCCACGATATCTTCGGTTTTATGTTGATGCGCGCCTAACAGTGAGACAGCACTGCCAAAGGTAAAGTTATTATTGCTTGATTTATAGAGAACATAATTATTTGAGGCATCTTTGGCGCCCTCGATATCGCTTAAATCGGCAAAAGTGAAGGTTTTATCCACTGCCATCTTGGCTTCAAGAGCTGTTTTAAGACCATTAACATCCCCTATTGTGTGTTTGTGCTGTAAAGGTGCCTTTTCGTCTACTTTTTCCTCAACTTCTACAAGCGCTTGATCAATTTTGGTCAAGTTTTCGCGCAAGATGGGGAATTCAGAACTGATAAAACGCCCTTCTTTAGGCAATTCCATG
>NZ_JBHIPJ010000093.1:0-1428 GCF_042195945.1 Bartonella sp. AP30XZML
GTCACGTAAGGGTGACTTGAGACAAATCTTTGACTGTTTACATCAAAATCTCCAAGCTTTGCTAGTGAGACGGCATGATTACTATCATCGGTTTTAATGACAAAGGCAGTCAGACGATCATCAGGAACGGTTAAGGGTACATCATAGCGTGCTCCAGCCCACCCGATTTTGGCGCCCTTCATGGAATAGGAGGTTTGTGCTTGAATATCAGCGGTAGGATAACCGTTTTCTGTACTGACCAAATCAATCACCAGATCATGGTTTTGATGACCAATTTTACAAAGATGGAAATCAACCCCCGTGATTTGTCGTGTTTCATCGGGAGTAAAGACTTGCGCTTGTGGGTCTACTTGTGTCCATATCTTCACCGTGGTAGTACGCCGCATCACTTTCACATCAATCACACCTTGTCCGGTAAAAAGTCCCGTTGCAATGGTTCCACCTTTTCCCCGTGCCACAACATTTTTTGTGCCAGCCGTAATGTTTTGTGGAATCGTGAAAGCGCCTTCAAGAGCGCCATCGGGAGATGTAAAACAATAATAGATTTTTTGTAAAATATCCACGCCATCAAAGGTAAAGCTTTCTAATTTTTCCCCTTTGCCAAAACCTTCAATTTTAAAGGAAAGGGTAATTTGTCTTAAGAAATCAATTTGTTCTCGGATTTCATTGACCAAGTCATCACGCACTTCTGTGTTACGGATAGTTCTCCCGCGATTCCATCCCATATTAAGTTGATTGGTGACACTTGAGAGCCAATCGGTGCGCTGTTCGTGCCAAAAGTCTGTTGCGGGTTCAAGGGTTACTGTACCAGGCAAGGTCGCAAAATTTTGATAGGGGTTGATTTTTTCGCAAGCCGTTGTCAACTCTTGCGCAATGATCACTTCATTTGTCCAGTCAAGGGTAACGGGCGCTGTTAAGGGGGCGGTGTAAAAGGTTGGATCAATGGCAAGCTGTAAAATGCCATGACCAATAGCCCCTGTTTGGGGAACCCCTTCATCGCGATAATTGTCATCGAGAAAAGGGTCAACAAACATGCCTTTTTTGGCAACAGGCTCTTTAGAGTCAACATTGTTTTTAATGCGCTCTAATTGCATCAACCGATCAAGAGAGAGTATCCGTTGAAAATAACGCCACATCTCATCATAGGGGGCAACACGCGTGCCATCATTGACCACTTGGGGGGGGCTAAGCCAATTATTGGTAATGGTAGCAAGAGAGAGCACATCATCAGGGACACTGGGTGCCATGGGTTGGTCTGAAGAAATCCCTTTGATATAGACGACATTGCCCCCTGTGTTGAGACCAATACGGTCAATGCGGGGGAGTTTATAAGTGTAACTGACGATAATATCACCACCCTCCGCACCCCCTGATACTGTAATTTCCTGCGCTGTTACCTTATCAGCCGTGATTTTTGCACGATAGCGA
>NZ_JBHIPJ010000094.1:0-1853 GCF_042195945.1 Bartonella sp. AP30XZML
GGATGGTACAGCCACAACCAATATTTCCTTGAACAAGGATAAATCCTCTAGTGATTATCATAGTGTTGTGGAACAATCAGGTATCAAAGCGGGTGATGGTGGTTTTAAGATCAACGTTAAAGATAAAACAACGCTGACCGGAGGACTTATTTCCAGCACAGCCTCGGCGGACAAAAACAGCCTGACCACAGGAAGCATTAGTACCAGTGATATCAGCAACGGTGCGCATGCTCAAGCTAGCAGCCAAGGTTTAAGCATTTCGGCGGGTGGTCCGATGTATCAGGGCAAATATGGTGTCGGGAAAAACATTGCTAAAAATGTCTTAGATCATTCAAAAGCTAAAGATTTAGAGGAAGGATATACCAAATCTGCTATCAGCAATGGCACCATTGTCATTACTGATGAAGCAGGGCAGAAGGCGTTGACGGGGCAAGATGTTGAGCAAGCCATAGCCTCCCTTAATCGGGATACTGCTAGCGCCCATAAGGGTGTACAACAGCTCGATGTAGGCAAGCTGGAACAAATCGTCCATGAAAATCGTGAAATGGCAACGCAATTGTTGGAAGAAGGATTTAAATACAGTGATGACTCCTATAAAACCATGTTTATCAAAGAGCACCCCATTGCCGTGGTCGACCGTGATGAAAATGGCAATATACTCTATGAAATAGATGCAAATGGGGTACCTATAAGAGACGCTCGTGGACAACCAATACCTCACGCACATTATTTAACGGATGAAGAAAAGCAGCATTTACAAGAGGGTGCTGATGGCAAAGTGCATGTGTCCTTTAATGGCATCTTTACTCCACCAGAGGAAGCCGCTGTTTATGCGGTTCAACATGCGAAGGATAAAAATGCACCGCTTTATTTTGTGGTGTTCCCAGAAGCCGATTCTGCTATTTCAGAACTTCTGGTCGCAGGCTATCAGAAGTTTATGGAAAATAACTTTTGGGGTTTGACCAATTCCACACAAGAAGCAAAAAATCTGATGTCTCGCTATGGTAACACGGGATTGGAAGAGTATGGCCATAGTCGCGGGACAATGACATTGGGGAATATGCTGAATTCTTTNCAGTAACGTTTGGACAGAATGGTGGAGAGTGATCATGAATCCCATAAGCTCCCATACTTGTCTTGGAGATGCAGGTTATAAATGTAGATATGATTATGGTTCATCTCATCGTGAACAATTTCCTTTAAGTAAATCATGGAGTAAAAAATGAAACACATCGTAAAATTATTAAGTGCTGTAACTTTGTTAAGTATAGCAGGATGTCAGTTTAATAAACCTCCTTCAGGATATTTGACTGCTTGGGAGAAACCGGGAGCAGATTTTACTGAGGTAGGAAAAGGCTTGTTAGAATGTGGTATGCCAACCCCTTATGATAAGGATCCAGAAAGCAGCAAGCTCAGTAATAATGCAATAGCAACAATTCATGCTTGTATGGTTCAATCAGGATTCCGCTATAAAGATGAAAGGGGGGGGGGATGGTGTGTAAACCATAAAGCTGAAAACTTGCCCATTTGTCGTCCAGGCGCTGTTGTTCCACAGCGCAGTGTCAAGAAGCGCTTGAACAGCCCTTTTTGTAAAAAATATAAAAACGCACCTGAATGCTATCCTTAAGTTTTGCTATTGGTGATGATCAACAATCTGCCATCCTTGCCTTTGCTTGGAATGGCGGGATTGTTTTCTTAACCAATCATCTCAATATTGTTCACCGTTGTTTTAAGCAGCGGTGACAGAAAATATAAACAGGCTTGCGAGCTTGTTTTATTGTAAATAAATCCATTGAAAGAGGGGAATAATGAAGAAAATCTTAAAACTGTTGAGTTGTATAGCTCTGTTAAGT
>NZ_JBHIPJ010000095.1:0-2410 GCF_042195945.1 Bartonella sp. AP30XZML
GTCTGATACGGTTGGCAAATCGTTGGCGGAAGAAATCGGTACCGCCAAGGCAGAAGGCAAAATAGATACGGTCACGCAGATCGTTGCCCATGCAGGACTTGGCTGCTTAAAAGGCGCTGTTGCGAGCGGTGCTTGCTCTGCCGGTGCGATTGGCGGGGCTGTGGGCGAAGCCACTGCTATGCTCCAGTTTAAACTGTCGACCAAAAATTTTATACAAAAAGAAATAGCAGCATTGGATGGTCGTGTTCCAACGGCAGAAGAACAAGCGCGTATCAATGCAAAGATTGAAGCACAGTTTTCTGATTTTAATGATCATGCCATTGATATCGCGCGCATAGCGGGGGGCTTTGCTGCTGCCCTTGCTGGTGGTGATGTCAATACTGGTGCTGATGCCGCAGGTAATGCTGCCGAAAATAATTTTCTTCCTGCGGTAGCAGCTGCTGTAGCGTTCATTGTGTCGCTTACGCCACAAGAGTTGGCAGCTCTGTCTCTTTTTATGGCTGGTGGAGCAACTATTGTTCAATCTCCTAACAATAGAACCGCTATAGCTGATTTCCTTACCTATTGGTTTGCATCAAAAAATTCTGCAGAAGATAGCGAAAAAACAAATCAAAACTCAAAAGAAGAAAAAAATAAAAATTCTCAGGCGAGTGGCAAAGACCCACAAAACAATAATGACGATGATAATGATGGAAAGGGTAAAAAGCTTAATAAAGGTAGGGAACATCATGACAAAAAACGCGATGAGGAAAAACAAAGATTAGAGGAGGAAGGATTTTCACCAAGCGAGGGAGAATTAACGATTGAAATTGAAATTACGACAGATAAAGGCACAATTAAAGCAAGAACACGTCCTGATATTACTTATATTGAGGATGGTGAACCTGCATTTAGTGAGACAAAAACTGGTAAAGCCAAATTAAATGAAGTGCAGAAAGGTTTAAGAGAAATATGTAAAACAACAGGAAGCATAAAATTTTGTGGCTCTAAAGCTGAAGAGTATCTTAAGCAAAAGAAAGAGAAGTTTAATAAATACCAAGAAAATCTCAAAAATTTTATAGAAAAGGAGAAACCAACTGAGGATCAAATAAAAGTATTTAATAAAGAGTGGCCTAAAAAACAATTGAGTAAGAAATGGGAAAAAGGACCACGCAAATATAAACTCAACCAATATCCAAGTTATTTAGAAGAAAAGTGAAGTATTATGCAAACCAAAGATGTAACAGAGATTTTAAAAAAACATAGTTGGGAGCCCCATCGCGATGAAGTTGGAGATACATTTGCTTATTATCATCTTTCTGATCGTATAATACGCATTCTTTACGATGTTGTAGATTATGGAGAAGATGGTGGAAAGTTGTGGCTATCAGTTTCTCTTACCACCGCCGCTTATTGCCTTGCTGGGAAATATTCTAGAGGTGAACAGTCGCGCTATAAATATGACGATATGTTGATTTCTGCAGAAGAAAATTTTGGAGTTACGGCACAGAATCTTTCAGAAAGTCATATCGAGGACGCCTTAAACAAAGTAATTGCTTGGGCGCAAGCACAGGATATTGAACAAAAATTACGTGAAGAAGCCGTCAATCATTCTGCTGTTGCAAAAGCATTGCTTGGTGATATTAATGCTTTAAGATCTGATAAACCGGCACCCCAATTACATGTTCCAGAATTTGCGGATTACGCAACCATAGAATGGATTGATCGCCTTATTTTATTTGCACAAGCCTATAAGAATGGGGAGTTAGACGATATTCTAACGCGCAAAAAGCCCAAACAGCGCTCGATGAGCCTTACTGCAGCAAGCCGTATTCTCAAAACGCAAGGGTGGTTTTCTACGGAACTTGGAAAGATGTGGCTCTCTTTGCCTGATCGTTTTATTCAGTTTGATTTTGGTTTTGTACGTCTTCTCGATAATTACAATGTCCGTCTTGAAGCTGAGGTTTCTAACGAAGAGATTTCTGTAGCTTGTCGTTGTATGCGCTATAGGGGAGAATATAATTGGATACGACCTACGGATATTTATAAGTCTTTTAACACGATTGGGGGAGGGATTTTTAGCGGTTTTGGTAAAGGAATTGATATTTGTGTGGGAATATTAAATGATCACGAGCTTATCAAAATTTCTGAGCGGATAATACAATGGGCACGCACCCAAGACTTGCAAGCATCGATAGAAAGTAAAACACTTGTTAAAAAATATAGTTACGATATAGACATAGTCTGGCATTTAGCTTGTTTAGCATTAACAGGTAAAATTGATGTGCTGAAATCTTATCAAAATTTTTTAGAAGCTGGTACGATTTCTGAACATTTGGATGATAATGACGTAGAAAAATATGTTAACCATGCCGTTGAATTTGCTGAAGAACATCTGAAAATCCTTAATGAGCGAGAAGCAGCAGAAGCA
>NZ_JBHIPJ010000096.1:0-1383 GCF_042195945.1 Bartonella sp. AP30XZML
CACAGATCTAAAGAGACGTGTGGCAAATATGGTTGTGGTGGGGAAGATTAGCCATATCGACCATAAAAACGCACGCTATCGAGTAAAAACTGGCAATCTTATCAGTGACTGGATTCCAGATACCCAAGCCCGTGCCGGTAAAACACGCTCTTATGAAGGGCGCGACGTTGGAGAGCAAGTGATTGTTGTCTCATCATCAGGCGATTTATCACAAGGGGTGATTGTTGGTTCACTTCATACCGATGCAAACCAAGCAGCCGATAAGGGCAGCATTCACCGAACAATATACCCTGATGGAACCAGCCTTGAATATGATGATGAACAAAACACTTATGGAATCCACATCAAATCAGGTGGAAAATTTATCCTCACGATTGCTGATGGTGTGTCACTAAAAGGTGATGGTGGCAAGCTAGAGCTTACCGCACCGGAGGGCATACAAATCACTTCAGAACGTGACTTTAGTTTAAAGGCAAAGGGCAACATTTCTGTAAAAGCAGATGGGAACATTTCACTCCATTCGCAAGATAGTGTTTCTCTTCTTTCAAGCAATGAGGTTTCCATTCATTCAAGTGGACTAAAGCATAACGGCACCAATATTGGAAACAGCCATGTTCATGGTGGTGTTTCCCCTGGCGGTTCTATGACTGGAGGTCCCAATTGAACAGTGGAATGGACCGCACAACGGGAAAGCCATTAACCGGCATTGATCATTTACGCCAATCAATCCTTGACATTTTGTCAACACGCATTGGTTCGCGTGTAATGCGGCGTGATTATGGTTCACGTGTTGCTGAACTTATTGATGCACCAGTGAATAATGCTTTTGCTGTTGCTCTTTATGCCGCTGTTGCTGAGGCTTTAGACAAGTGGGAACCGCGTTTTAAACTGAAAAAAATTGATTTTAAAATGGTTGATGCTGGACAAGTTTCTTTGTCCTTTGAAGGCATTTATTTGCCTTCAGGCAAGCCCATTACCATGGAAGGATTATTGATAAAATGAATGGAGTGCTTGCAAAACCCGAAATCATCACAGAACTTTCTTTTGAGGAAATACGCGCTGCTGCTCTTGCCCATTTAAAAGAGCTTTTGCCGGAATATACCATTCTTGAAAGTGATCCGGCTGTAAAAGTCCTTGAGGCTTTTAGCTATCGAGAGTTGCTTTTAAGACAGCGTATTAACGAAGCGGCACGCAACAACATTCTTGATTTTGCAACCGGTGAATCTCTTGACGCTTTGGGAAACTGGCATGGTCTTGCCCGCATGGAGGGTGAAAGTGACGAGAGATATCGTGAACGTATAGAGCTTCATGCCCGTGGTGGCAATGGGAGCGGGACAGAGCCCTATTACAAACTTATCGCTCTCTCAAGCGATAGTCGTGTTA
>NZ_JBHIPJ010000097.1:0-9996 GCF_042195945.1 Bartonella sp. AP30XZML
AAATAAAAGTATCCTAAAATAATAATAAAAATTAAGACAATATATTTAGGCGCTGCTCGAAGATATTTTAAAAGTATCATTTTGAATATTACTATATTTTTTGTTTATTAAATAATAAAAGATTAAATATTATTAATTTATCGATAGAAAAATTTATTTTTTCATTTATATGATTCCCGATTAATATTTTGAATATTAATTTTTCTATCAACTTAAACATAAAGCGGGGAAATTTTCATGAAAAACATGAATAATTCGTTCAGTTGTGAACATACCTTACAAAAAACTATTCTATCCAACACACAAAAGAAATGGTTAACAGCAGCATTGATGCTGTTTATTGCCTTCATCGCACTGAGTGAGCCAGCATTTGCCGCAGGTGACTTTGGAAAAGTTGAAACTGCTCTTGATCAATTAGTCAAAGCTTTAACAGGAAACATTGCAAAATCGATTGCAACCATTGCGGTTGCTGGTATTGGGCTTGCATGGATTGCTGGTTATGTTGAAATGCGTAAAGCTTTCTTTGTTTGTGTTGGCATCGGCATTGTTTTTGGTGCACCACAAATCGCATCAATGTTTATGTCTTAATTCGCTTGACTCTAGCCTTTCAAAGCCATGAAAGAGCACGACAAGCTAACAGAAGATACGTTATTTCTTGCTTGCACACGCCCTGCAATGATTGCGGGCGTGACGGTGGAAGCTATGGGATTAAATGTAATAGGAACGATGATATTGTTCATTATGGCAGGCAATATTTTTCTTATCACCTTTGGTGTGATGCTGCATTTCATATTCAAGGAAATCCTAAAGCATGACCATAACAAATTTCGTATTCTTCTGACATGGCAAAAGACATCTATTTTTGCCAGAAATTCGAGTCTATGGGGTGGGGGAAGTATTTCTCCATTACGATTAATTCGTAATTATGAGGAATTACAATGAATAGAACAGAGCGCAAACGTGAAAAGCAGCCAGAGGCGATCATTCCTTACGTGCGCCATGTCAACAAACACATCATTGCGCTGGATTCACGCGCTCTCATGAGCGTTATTAAACTTGAAGGCATTAACTTTGAGACAGCGGATATTATTGATCTGAATGTGCTTCACGAACAGCTCAACAATCTGTTTAAAAACATAGCGGATGAACGGATAGCGCTTTATAGCCATATTATCAGAAAGCGTGAAACTGTTTATCCGGATGGGACTTTTAGATCGGCATTTGCCAAGCAATTAGATGATAAATATCGCGAGCGGATGGTTTCACAGGAGCTTTATCGCAATGATCTTTATCTTTCTATTTTGTGGAATCCACACGTTGATCAAACGGATAAATTAGTGGAGTTTTTCAAACGTTTAGGCAAAGCCAAGCAAGAAAAGACAGAAGTTGATGCAGAGTCCATTCGCAAGCTTGAAGATATTACCACAGATCTTATTCAAAATTTAGAGCGTTATGGTGCAAAAAGACTGAGCCTTTATGAACATGAAGGTAATATTTATTCGCAGCAAAGTGAGTTTATCCACCAATTGGTGGGAGGTCGTCGTGAACGGATCCCTCTCACATGGGGGACGATAGCTTCGACTGTTTACTCAGACCGTCTCATTTTTGGGAAAGAGATCATAGAAATACGCACCGAGGCGGCACAGCGGTTTGCGGGCATGTTTGGTTGGAAAGAATATCCAGCAAAAACCAGGGTAGGCATGGCGGATGGTTTGCTCACCCTTCCCTTTGAATTTATTTTCACCCAATCTTTTGTTTTCAAGAGCAAAAATGCTGCCAAACAGATTATGGGGCGCAAACAAAACCAAATGGTCAATGCAGGAGATCGAGCAGGTTCACAAATTATGGAACTTGATGATGCGCTTGATGATCTTGAATCCAATCGTTTTGTTTTAGGGGAACATCATTTATCATTGGCAGTTTTTGCTGATACGCCGCAAGAATTAGCGGATAATCTTGCCAAAGCGCGTTCTCATCTTACGAATGGTGGGGCTGTCATTGCGCGGGAAGATTTAGGGTTAGCGGCGGCTTGGTGGGCACAATTGCCTGGCAATTATGCTTATCGCACCCGCTCTGGTGCAATAACAAGCCGCAACTATGCAGCGCTTTCTCCTTTTCATTCTTTTCCGGTTGGAAAAATAGATGGCAATGTGTGGGGACCGGCGGTAGCCTTGATGAAAACCTCTGCTGGTTCACCGTTTTATTTTAACTTTCACTTTGGTGATTTAGGCAATACGTTTGTTTGTGGTCCCTCTGGTTCTGGGAAAACGGTTATTGTCAATTTTCTTTTAGCACAACTTCAAAAGCATGATCCCAATATGGTCTTTTTTGACAAAGATCGGGGTGCAGAACTTTTTGTCAGAGCGGGTGGCGGCACTTATATGCCCTTGAAGAATGGTAAACCAACGGGCATAGCGCCGCTAAAAGGCTTAGACTATAACAATCCCGCAGATAAAGTTTTTTTACGGCAATGGATTATAAAGCTTGTTTCTTCTGAAGATCAAAAGATCAGTGAAGCGGAAAGACAAGATATTTCTGCTGCTGTTGACCAGCTTGCCTTATTACCCAAAGAACAACGGACGATCTCCGCCTTACAAATGTTTTTTGACACCACGCATAGGGAGGGGATAGCGGGTCGTTTAGAAAGATGGTGTAAAGGCAATGCCTTAGGGTGGGTTTTTGACAATCCTGATGACGACATTGGCATTGACGCAAAATTTATTGGTTATGACATGACGGATTTTTTAGACAATAATGAAATTCGTCCCCCATTAATGATGTATCTTTTTCATAGGATTTTGTCTCTGATTGATGGACGTCGTATTATCATTGTCATTGATGAGTTTTGGAAAGCGCTAGAAGACGATTCCTTTAAAGCCTTTGCGCAAGATAGACTTAAAACTATTCGTAAACAAAATGGTTTGATATTGTTTGCGACACAATCTCCCAAAGATGCGATTAATTCGACCATTGCCCACACCATTATAGAGCAATGTCCAACACAGATTTATTTTCCCAACCAAAAGGGCAATCATGGGGATTATGTAGAAGGTTTTAAATTATCGGACAGAGAATTTAACCTGATACAAGCAGAATTAAGCCGTGAGTCACGGCGTTTTCTCATCAAACAAGGACAAAGTTCAGTTGTCGCAGAACTGAACTTACGGGGCTTTGATGATGAAATAGCCATTTTAAGTGGCACCACCAAGAACATTGAACTTTTAGAGACCATTATGGATGAAGTTGGACAATCTCCAGAAAAATGGCTTCCTATTTTCCAAGAAAGGTCAAAACAATGAAAAAACTTTTATTGGCAACAGCCGTCTATGCAGCTTCATTTGGCTTTCAAACAAATGCCTTTGCTATCATGGTATATGATCCCGCGGCTGTTGGACAAATAATGAAACAAGTCCAGCAAGGCACACAACAACTTAACAAATTGCAAGAACAAATTCAACAAGGCAGACAACAGCTTGACCAATTAAAGAGCCAACTCGATCAAGCGAAACAATTATATAACTCCTTGAATGGAAAAACAGATTTGTCTGCTCTTCAAGAATTGCTCAACAAGCAAGGAAATAATGCTGCTCTCCCCTCTGATTTTAATCATTTAGAACAATCAATAGATGGCACCGGGGGTGGTAGCGGAAACACTGAAAAATGGAAAGAAAAACTTTTATACAAAGAACCATCGGGTGGTGGAGGATCAAAAGAAGCAGTTGATGCCTTTTACAAGCAAGAAGTGGAAAAATTGCACAATCGCAATGTAGGACAAGCAGCAACAGGGCAAGCTGTTTACGAAGATGCCGATAAAAAGAAAGAAGCCATTAGTAAGATTATTGAAAAACTCAAAAATGCTAAAACCGCTGCTGAAGTTCAAGACGCTCAAACACAATTAGCAGCTATACAAGCAATATTACAAGCAGAGGCTTTACAAACTCAAGCTACTTCTATGATTCAACAAGCTCAATCTGAAGCTGAAGCAATACGGATTAGAGAAGAAGCTAGTAAAAGATACCAAGATTATGCAAATCAACTTCGCGGTCATTAAAAGTTAAAGAGGGACTTAATCATGAACAAAGTTATTATCGCAGCACTACTACTTAGCACAGGGCTGATCACCGCTGGATGTGAAAAAACCTACAGTGTAGAAGATTTTAAGAAAGATGAAAATTTACTTAAAGAATGGGCGGTGAGATGTGGATTTACAGGAAATTCGAAAAACTGTCAAAATGCACGATTAGCCGATCATCAAATTCATGAAGAACGTCGGGCAAAAATTGACGAAGAAAATCGTAAACGTAGAGAAGAATTTGAGAAAAAACAACAAGAAGAAGAAGCTAAGAGAAACGCTGAATATGAAAAAAGGAGAGCTAAAGCAAAAAGCGAAAACAATTTCGATCCATAAAAATTATTATAACAATCAGGAATAAAAGTATTAAAAAAAATTATAAAATGGATATCCAATGGTAACAAAAGAATTATTTACCATGATAGATCAGCGTTTAATGAAGGCTCTTACAGATATAATGGATAAAACTATTAGCAATCTTTCAGGCGCTTTATCTGTTCCTCTTCAATCAGCTTGTATAATCTATATAGCATTTATAGGTTACAACATTATGTATGGGCGTTCTTCTATGCCCTTATGGGATTTTATAGCAACAACTTTCAAACTTGGCATCATCGTTACACTCACCACAAGAGCCGCTAACTATAACACATGGGTTACAAATATATTTTTCACTGATCTGCCTAATGCCATTTCAAATGCTACACAAGGTGCAATTTCTGATAAGAATGTCTGGGACAATATGATACAAAATGCTTATGCGCACGCCTTTGACGCAGCAAATAAATACAACGGATGGACTGAAGTTGGTACGTATATTGTTAACTGGATTGCTGGTCTTATTTGCTTAATTATTTCTGGGGTTTTTTGCACCATTGGTTTTATCGTCACAATATTTGCTAAATTTGGATCATTTCTTGTCATATCAGTGGGACCAATATTTATAGGTTTTGGTCTATTTTCAGCAACAAGACGTTTTACAGAAGCGTGGTTAGGTCAATTGGCAAACTTCATCATTTTGCAAGTATTAGTCGTGTTGCTTGGTAACGTGTATGTAAGTCTTGCAATGGAAATCCTTAAAGGTGACCTTACAGATATCATGTTTTCTTTACTTCAATTTTTGGTTATTGGCATTGGTGGGATTTATCTTTTCATCCATTTACCCGGAATTGCCTCTGCTTTAGCTTCTGGAGGAGCAGCTCTTACAGGATCAACACATTTAGCTCACCATTCTAGTAGAGCAGCTGGACGTGGTGCTCTTGCAGCCGCTCGTTCTGGTGTTAGCGGTCTAAGAGGTTTGGCGTCAAAATTTAGAGGAGGTTAATACCACAAATGCGGGGTTTAAAAAAAATTGGGATTATTTTGCCATTTCTTTTTCTTAGTGGCTGTATGTCTTCACCAAACACGCTGAAATCACTCCCAAAGTGTGATGGATATTCTAAACGTCCACTCAACAGATCAATGTGGAATTGGGAAGGGAAGAAGCCCACTCCAAGACCTATTATCATAAGTGGCAATACACAATCATCCGTGAAAGAGAGCAAACTTGAAACGCTTTTGGCACAAAAATTAACGGACGAAGAAATGAAGTCTTACAAAAATTGCGGGCAAAAAGCATGAAAGAAAACGCCGTAGAACAATATATTGCTGAAGCACGCTCGTTCGATCAAGATCGCATGCTCGCCTCACGCCGCACCACCCGCATCTCGCTTGCAATCGCCGGCATAGCCGTTGCTGTTGCAATAATGTCTTCTCTCGCGGTCATCACCCTCACGCCCCTTAAAACCGTAGAACCCTTTGTCATCCGCGTTGACAATTCAACCGGCATCACCGAAGTTGTGGAAGCCTTAAAAGAAGGTCCCACCAATGTCGACGAAGCAATCACACGCTATTTTGCCGCAAAATACGTCCGCTCCCGTGAAGGTTTCGCCGTAGAAGAAACGCAAAATAACTTCGAAACCGTCTCTCTCCTCTCCTCTCCTGAAGAACGAGAAAGATTTGCTGGATGGTACGGAGCAAAAAATCCCCAAAGCCCTCAAATTCTTTATAAAAACGCCACCGTTACAATAACAATAAAATCAATTTCTTTTATCAATGAAAATGTCGCCCAAGTGCGTTACTACAGAACTGTGCGTAACAACGACAACAACAAAGAATTCATCACCCACTGGGTTGCAACCCTCACCTTTGAATATACCAATGCCCCTATATCTGTCCAAAACCGTTTGATAAATCCCCTAGGGTTTATTGTTAATGAATATAGAACCGATCCGGAAGTGGTCAACTGATCATGACAAAAAAAATTCTTTTTCTCATTCTTAACATCGCTATCACCCTTTCTTTAACGCCTAGCCATGCCAGTATTTTTCCCACCCGCGCGCCAAGCGATAGCCGCATTCGCTTTATCAATTATGATGCTTATAATGTTACAAAAATTATTGGCTCCATACGCTCATCGGTACAAATAGAATTTTCTCCCAATGAAGAAATTGCCCATGTGGCAATTGGCAACAGTGTTGCATGGGAAGTCGCCCCCGCTGGCAATATTCTTTTCCTTAAAGCAAGAGAAGTCCAACCCATTACCAATCTCCAAGTCGTCACCACAAAGCTTGATGGCTCAAAGCGCTCCTATCAATTTGAACTTACGATCAAAGATGGGGAAATTTCATCTGGACAAGAAACATATTTCCTTGTGAAATTTCGCTACCCACAAGAAGAAGCAGAACAAAGAAGACTCGCAGCCCTTATGCGACAAGAAAAACAACAATCCCAACGGATTGATAATGTCTTCAACGCTTATGAAATATACGGACCTCGCAATTGGGCTTACACCACTCAAGGCTCTATCACTCTCGAACCCTCCTCCGTTTATGACAATGGCAAAACCACAACATTTACATTTCCAAACAACCAAGAAATCCCTGCCATTTATATTGTCAGCAATGACGGTACAGAATCGCTGGTTCCCAAAACCACAAGAGGCAACATGGTGATTGTCCACGCCATTAGCGCACGCTTCACCCTAAGACAGGGAAAAAACGTCCTATGCGTCTTTAACGAAGCCTATCAACCAAAAGGCACAAATCCAAATACCGGAACAACCTCACCATCTGTTGAACGTAAAATTGCATCAGATCTTTAAATAAGCGGGAATTGAAGAGGACAACACATGAGTGATAAATCAATCATCGACGATCGAGGATCTATTGGAGATGGCAAAAATAATACATCAAAATCGGATACAAAAAAAATAATCATTATTATAGCTTTTGTAGGATTTTGCGCATATGTGCTTTGGAATATATTTTCAACACCACCAACATCAAAAGACACGGCAAATATCCATAAAAAACAAGAATTTAATAACTCAGTTACTCCCTTAGAATTAGTTTCCGCTGAATCACAAGCAAAAATTGCTCCAATTACACTACCAACACCATCACCAACACCAGAAAAAATAGTTGAACATGATCCTTTACTTGATGCAGCACAACGTTCTCCAGTATTGGCTTTTACGAGCAATCCCCACCCTTCTTCAACTCAAATACCGAGAAATAACTATAGTAATAATATAAGTGAAACTCCTAACAATGATTCACAAAGTTTTTCCTCACTTCTAAAGCCTACAAAAATAGAAGGTACAAGAGCTGGGATCATGGGAAATAGAAACTTTATCATCGCCATGGGAACCTCTATCCCCTGTATCTTAGAAACGGCATTAAACAGTGACCAACCAGGCTTTGCAAGCTGCATCATCAACCGTGATATCCTCTCTGACAATGGGCGCGTTGTTTTGCTTGATAAAGGAACCCAAGTCGTTGGAGAATACCGAGGAGGGCTTAAAAAAGGTCAATCTCGCCTCTTTGTGCTCTGGACAAGAGCAAAAACACCAACCGGTGTCATCATCAATCTTGCATCTCCCGCAACTGACAGTTTAGGGAGAGCTGGTTTTGACGGCAACGTCAACACCCATTGGTGGGAACGCTTCAGTTCAGCATTATTACTCACCGTTGTTGATAGCATTACAACAAACCTAACCAATAAAAAGAAAGGCAATTCTAACTCAGGTGGTGGTTTCAACAGCTCTGAAGCAAGCAATATCGGAAAAGATACAGCCACCGTTGCTCTTGAAAATCAAATCAACATCCCCCCTACCCTAGAAAAATTTCAAGGCGAACTCGTCAACATCTTTGTAGCAAGAGATCTCGATTTTTCATCTGTCTATAAACTAACCGTAAAAAGCAAAAGTAACCGCTCTACTCCCAGCTATTCCTTTTTTCATTAAGTCAATAAAGTCACATTATGCCCTCAGCAAAAAATGCAGAACGAGCTTCCATCGTCTTAACAAAATTAAAGATCTTAGATGACTTCCTCAATAATGAGAATTTATTTGAAATTGTTATCAATCGCCCCGGCGAAGTAATCGTTGAGGGTCCCAATGGTTGGCAAACCCACATCTTAAAAGAACTAACCTACAGCGAACTAGAGGGGATTGCAAAAGTTGTTGCTGCCTACACAACACAAAAAATCAGTGTAGAAAATCCCGTTCTCTCCGCAACACTGCCAAACAACGAACGCATACAAATTGTTATGCCTCCAGCTGTTGCAGCCAATACCATTAGCATGACCATTCGTAAACCTTCATCACGCACTTTTTCTCTTGAAAGTTTACATGAAAACAATCTGTTTTCTGTCGCCCAAAACACCAGTTTCACACCCACGCAACAAATGACAGAACGGTTATCCGAACTCTCTGATACAGACAAAGAGCTAACAGATCTCTTTATCGCCAAAGACTTTTGTACATTTTTAGAACGCGCCGTTATTACACAACAAAACATCTTAATATCGGGAAAAACCGGTTCCGGGAAAACAACCCTCTCTAAAGCCTTAATTGCAAAAATCCCTGACTATGAACGAATTCTCACCATTGAAGACACGCCAGAACTTGTCGTTCCGCACGCCAACAAAGTCCAACTTTTTTATTCAAAAGATAACCAAGGCTTAGCAAAAGCAGGCGCAAAAGAACTGCTTGAATCTGGCTTACGCATGCGCCCCGACAGAATCCTTCTACAAGAGCTGCGTGATGGTACAGCCTTTTACTATATCCGTAATGTCAATTCTGGTCACCCCGGCTCCATTACAACCGTCCACGCCTCAACAGCACTTGCAGCCTTCGAACAAATGACCCTTCTTGTCAAAGAAAGTGACGGTGGTGGTAATTTAGCACGCGATGATATCCGCGGCTTATTAATCTCGATGATAGATGTCATCATCCAATGCAAACGCCTCGAAGGAAAATTTCGTGTAACAGAAATCTATTACGATCCTTTCAAACGCCGTGATACTTTTTAAAAAGCGTCGAAAGGACTTAAATAACTCATTCATATCTTTCGCAAAGTATACATCTTATCCATTTGCATTCTTTTCAAAAGTTTTAAGCGTTTTCGCATTAGAAATAGACATATCAAATGGTAATCCTCTTTCATCAACAACTTTAGCTAAGGAAATTCGTATAAAATCAGACACCGTAAGTCCTAAACTTGCTAATATTTCACCGGCTTCTTTTTTCAACTTCTTATCTATATTTGCTCGAACAACATCTTTTGAATCTACGGCTACGCTCATAGTAAACCTCCTTTAGTTACCTTCTTATGTGTGGATTGAATTAGTTATAATAACAAGTTTCTAATGTTCTAAATTTCTTTATCGCGTAACATCTTTTGACTTTGTTTGCGCTATCACATTTTTTAGCTCTTGTGTATGTCTCTGTTGCAAAAATTTAACTGCTGTTTGAAGCTCATTCACAAGCTTTTTATCTTGAAGCTGATTTTTGGATATTGCTTTTGACAAGTCAAAGTCTTGTTTATGAATGGCATCCTGTCCAAAACGTTTATCTAAAGCACTTTGTAGCTTTAAAAACT
>NZ_JBHIPJ010000098.1:0-10586 GCF_042195945.1 Bartonella sp. AP30XZML
GGATTTTAAATACAGCGCACGAGATGAAGCAGGTGCAGCCAATGGCTTAGAAACAGATGTGGGGGACGACCAAAAAGCCGCTGCTGATGCACGAGAACCGGAAGAGATTGATGATGATGAAAACTTTATCCATATGGATGACAATGACAGAGCACCATCATCATCTGAATCAGAAAAAGCAGAAACAACACCTGAGAAAGAAGAAGAAGACAAAGAGAAGAAAGGCGGTGTTCTCGCAACCTATCATGATATCCGCAGTGGTGAAAAAAAAGAAGTCAAAGTTGGTAATCCGCCGTTTCATGAACTCAAATATACCTACCATAACCAATCAGAGGCTGTTGCGGCCATTGCTGCTTATCGCAATAAATCATCACGCGGTAAGTCTTCTTTCTCATGTGATATCGGTGGTGATCCCTTTGTGCAAGCAGAAGCAAAGCTTGTTCAGGAGCCCCCTTTCCGCCCCTATATTCCAGCAGAATGGCGCATCAAGAGTGTTAAGCACAAACTTGATAAAACGGGCGGTTACACCACAAAAATAGAGTGCGAACTTTTTGATGAAGCCCAAGAAGACACAGCTGGAAACGTTGCAAACACAACACCAGACAAGGATGATACCCTTGATCCAAACGCCCCACCGGACGCATGTGACGAAGGCGAAGGCGTCATCCATATGGATGAAGAGGATAGATAAACAAAGCTATTTTATGATGATAAAAAGAAATACTATTTTTATTTTACTATTCCTAAAAATACAGCCAAACAGCGTTCAATTTCCACCATTTTATCTACATGAATGAAGCCAAAAACTGGACTAACTTTTTCACATCTTACTGTCATAATCTTATCAATCATTACTTGCGAAGGCTTTTGCAAACCATTTTTAGCATTTGGTTGAATCGTAATGCGGAGTAATGGTGCATCAACAAGTGTACTTGTAATTGGTAAAACCGTCATGCTGGTATGTTCACTGAATTGATTAGCTTGAATGATCAATGCGGGTCTTGGTTTACCAAAATCACCTTGTATCGCTATTGTTACCAGAGAACCACGCATCAGTCTGTCCAACCATCAACATCCATTAAAGATTGGTCCATAAACAACTGCATAGATGTATCTGTTTTATCCATTTTTGCGACTAAACGACATTGGCGACGACACTCTTCTGCAAAATTTGGCTGGCGTGTATCTGGAACCCAAATCTGCATTAAGCGCAAACCTGCTTTTCTTTGCGCATTGCGATGTTTTTGAACCCGTTCATTAACGTGCATTGTAGCCATAACAAAATCTCCATTATGTTTCATGTAACGTATAACATAGAAAAAAGTTACATGAAACGAAATTTTTAATAAAGAGGATATATAAGTCAAATAAGCAAAAATGCAAAAAATCTCGAAAGCAACTTGACATTGTAGCGACAATATGAATAATCGAATCAGGTGCCTAAGAAACACCTTAAAACAACTAGCGGATTGGTTGCCGAAATAACTCGTTTTCCGCAATTTAAAAGCTTTGACTCATTGTATGCTACATGCATATAATAATATTGTCGGGTGTGGTTATGCCATATAATACCCTTTCGGGGAAAGCATAACGACGGGCTAGTTGCCGTGTTTCTTAGCGCCCGGCACTCTTTTTGAGTGTCATTAAGAAACCTCTAACAACTAGGAGTTCATTATGAACACACTTATAGAAATATCAGAACAGGTCATTGATCAGGAAACTGTGCAAACTGTTAACGCACGTGAATTGCATACGTTTTTGGCAATAGGAAAACGTTTTGCTACTTGGATTACGAACCGCATTAATCAGTATAAATTTGAAGAGGGAAAGGACTATATTTTAACGCTTCCCAAAATTGGGAAACGTAAAAATGTTATAAGTAAAGAATATCATCTCACCCTAGACATGGCGAAAGAGCTCTCAATGGTTGAACGCAATGAAAAAGGCAGACAGGCTCGACGCTACTTTATTGAATGTGAAAAGAAACTAAAAAGTCAATTTGTTGATTATGATGATATACGTTTTGCTTTCCCAAAAGATTGGGATAAAATGTCTCCAACTAAAAAGGCTGTTTACATTTATGGACCTCTCCATATGCATCTTGTTAAAGCCTTTACGTTGGTAGAAGAGAGCAAACATTATAAAGCTTTAATCAAAGAAGCAAAACAAGTCTTAGAAAGATCTGTAGTGAAAACCGCTTAAGTAAAAAATATGCCTCCCCTCCCCATCTTTAAAGGTGGGGACTGAACACTAAAGTTACACGTGTGAAACTGGTCGTTCAAGAGGCTGTACAGCCAAACGAAACCCCATGGTACGCAGTAAAGCATTCAAGCTACGGAACTCTGGATTGCCTTTTTCTGAAAGGGTACGGTAAAGTTGTGTTGGGTTCAAGTTGGCTGCTTTAGCTACAGCTTGAACACCACCATAAGCTTTGGCCATTTGGCGTAGAGTTACAAGCAGCTCACCCTGATCACCATCTGCTAGGATTGCATCAAGGGTAGCTGCTGCCAACTCAGGGTCATCACGGAATATTTCTGCCATTGCATCATCATGGTTACGGTCTTTCATTTTTGCACTCCTTTAATCTTTACGGTTTTGCCAATCACGCCAGCAAGCACATGCACGAGTGATATCAGTCTCTTGTGTTTTTTTGCTGCCACCGCATAATAGCAACAATACGGTCTTTCCAGATTGGACATAATAAACTCGGTAGCCAGGACCAACATTAATACGCAATTCATGAACACCCTCACGAAGCGGCTTGAAATCGCCAAAGTTCCCCTGCTCTAAACGATTAAGGCGGCGAATAATTGCAGTTTTAGCCTGCATATCACGGAGCTTTCGCAGCCAATCAGCTATCAAGTCTTTGCCATCAGAAGTAAGGTAGTGACGTATTTCAAACATGATGTATATTCGTTTATAAACGAATATTTGTCAAGAGAGAAATTAAAAGTTGAGAAAAAATCTTCTTTTATTCCAATGAAAAAACGACATGAAGCTTAACCAAGCTATCTTTCCGAATGAGAACGATGTCAATTTTTTTAATCCAGCTCTGCTTTTTGCGGAGCTTTTTTTATGGAGAAGCATATGCGAAAAATATCATCAGAAGGACTAGCACTTATCAAACAATGGGAAGGTTTGCGTTTAAACGCCAATAAAGATGCCATTGGGGTATGGACAATAGGTTATGGACATACAAACAGTGCTGGAAAGCCTTTTATTTACGAAGGCATGACAATCACTGAAAAGCAAGCAGAAGAATTTCTTTGCCAAGATTTAAGACAATTTGAAAATGCCGTTGAACGCGCTGTTACAGTTTCATTAACGGATGAACAATTCGCGGCGTTAGTGTCCTTTTGCTATAATGTAGGAACAGGAGCCTTTTGTAACTCGACACTGTTAAAAAAGCTTAATAGTGGTGAATATGAAGCTGTCCCTGCAGAGCTACAGAAATGGACCAAAGCAGGCGGGAAGCGTCTTCAAGGTCTCGCACACCGGCGTGCGGCAGAAACAGGGTTATGGGCAAAAGGGGCTTATGTTTCCTCCAATTATCAAACAGTAGAAACGCAAGCACCAACGGGATTTTTCAAAGCAGAAGCTCTTGCACCGATTATTGGCTCTTTTTCAGGTCTTGGCGGTTTGTTAGCAGGCAATGGACCCATCCAATGGGCTTTGGCAACCATCATGGTTTTAGCTGCATGTGCTGGTATTTTCTTTGTTGCTAAACGCTTTCAGGAGCACCGCCTATGATCTTATGGATGAAAAGAAATCTGATGGTAACAGGTGCGGCTTTAGCCGCTTTTTTTATTGCCTTAGCTAGAGCCTTTACTCTTGGGAAAAAAGCAGCGCAACAAAAGCAAACAGAAAAAGCTTTAAAAGCAGCCACAACACGGCTGGAGGTGGAAAATGAAGTTAATCAAAAAAGTGATACAGATGTGCGTACTGCTCTCTCTAGCTGGTTGCGTGACAAATAAATACACTTCTTCTTGCATTGGTTGGTCTCCAATTTATCTGGAGCAGCAAGACCTAAACACCATCAGTTCGAACCTAGCAAGAGAGATCCTAAAGCATAACAAGCAAGGTGAACGCGTGTGTGGGTGGAAACATGGCTAGAAAAAAAACACAAGACGATACAGAGCTTACAGAAGCAGAAAAAGAAATCCTTCAAGAAATCATCATGACCTACAAAAGTGTAAAAGTGATGTCTCGTTATACGAAATGGATTGTACTCATTATACTCTTATTAGCGCTTGATTTTTCACGTATTATGGATGCGTTTGTAAGTATTTTTACACAAAAACCAAATATCCGACTCTAAACATACTCTGAGATGTGCGAAAATCTTTAGAAAATGGTTTCTTAATTTTGCTCGTCTCATGGAGGTGATAGATAATGTCATTGCACATTTAAAACTGTTATTTTCACAGAATTGGACATATCAAATTTCTCGTCAAAATAACTAAAAAAACACTGCAGAGGTAATTGTAAAAATTCTATCCTGTTATAAATGAAGCCCACTGTTCCAAGAGAACATGTCGCTGTTCTAAAAAATCCGTTCGCATATAAGCTTTTGTCACTGAACTCCCAACTGAATGGGCAAGAACAGTTTCGGCAATCTCAAATGGTGTTGACGTTGTCTCTGCTATCCAGTCCCGTAAGCTTGAACGAAAACCATGGGGACGATAGGTTAAGCCGCAAATTGTCATATATTTTGCCATGGTGGCATCAGAAATGGGGTTGCCTCTAAGACCAGAAAAGAGAAAACCATTCTTTTCAAAGGGGAGAGTTTTTTCAATAACTCTCAAAGCTTCATCACTTAGTGGCACGCGAAAGTCTGAAACTTTCCCTACAATACCTTTCATGTTTTCTTTTGGTATAGTCCATATCTTTTTATCAATTTGTTCAAGGCGCAAATAGCGCAATGGATATGACCGTGCTCCCGTCAAAATGAGTAACTTCAGTGCTAAATTTGAAAGGATCTTATCATCCAAGCTTTGATAAAATGCCGGAACCTCTTGCCATGGCATAGCAGGAATATTTGTTGATGTCGCACGTGGTTTTCCTAAAAGAGCGCGTGCCTTCATACAAGCCTGTAGATCAACATCTAAACCAAGAGCCGCAGCATATTTCAAGCAAATATTGATACGGTTAAGTGCTTTTCGCGCTGTATCTGCTTTTTCATGCCAAAGGGGTGAGAGAACATTGCGAATAATATTGGCTGTTAATTTTTCTATAGGTAAATTACCTATGTGTGGAATCACGTGCAACTCTAGTGGAGAAAACCAGCGCCCTTTTTTTCCTTCATTTTTTAACTCAGCTTTTTTACTTTCAAAAGCTGCCTGCGCAATTTCTTTAAACATATTGCTTTGCTGTTTTAAAATGGTTTGTTCTCGAAAGACAATAGGATCATTGCCTTCTTTAAGAATATCACTATAGTATCTTACAAGTTCTCGTGCTTCTTTTAAAGAAAGTCTTGCGACAGGACCAAGCCCCATTTCACGGCGCTTATTGTGATGTGTATAGCGAAAGAACCAAGAGCGTGTATTGTCTTTTCGAACATTCAACCATAACCCCGCCCCATCGCAATATTTACCTTGAGAAGCAGACTTGACAAGCAATGCTGATAACCTATGAATCCCCCTCACTTAATTTCCCTTCTCGTCCACCTTTTCACACATTGCCCGTCCACCTTTTTGGGTCCACCTTTTAGACCACCTTAATTTTTTGATTTGAGATTTTTTCTTTAATTCTTAATTTTTTTATTGGAACATAAAAAATTATAGACATCAATAGCTCTTGCACATATTTATACGGCTTGATTCTTGTTGCTAAAGCCCTGTCTGCCTCTTTTGGGCACCATGCTCTTTTTTATCCAAAATAATTTATTGATTTTCCATATATTTTGTACAGTGAGGGACGCGTAAATAAAAGTGAGGGAATAGGATTTTTCAACCTATCTCTATAGGACGCCTCTTTTTTTGCAAACTTTCTCAAGAAGGTCTTTTAATTCTGCTAAGTTTTGTTGTGAAAAATTCTCTAAATTTCTAACAAACTCACCAACAGCTTCACGCCTCAACGGATCAGAAGTCTTGATTGTAAAAGTTTTGCGACAAGCATAGGCTGCTTTTCTTAAGAGTAAAGCCTTCTCTTGATAAACCATAAAGCTCTATGATCTTTTCCTCCAGTCCTACAGGAACAGATTTTTTGCCAATCTCGACAGAAGATAAAAATCCTACAGATATGTCTAATTTCTTAGCCATATCTAAGAGGCGTTCGGAGTGATCAATGCGCAAAATTCCGCGCAAATTCACCATTACTAGCATCACCGGACCAATCGCCTCCTCCCAACATAACATTTACGTCTACACGTAAACTGCTTCCTTGTTCCCCTGTATGCCATTTCGTCACGGGATAACAACCAGACAAAAATTGCCACACATAACCGCAACCATCCTCACAACCGATATACGAAATCATACGACGATTTTCTGTATCAACGTGTCCTCCAGACGTTTTGGGAGAAGGCGCTTTATTGCCTATAATACTGGTTCCCGAATTGATTCCATACATGCAAGACGCGGAACTCATCACTCGTCAAAAATCTCTTATTAACAGACGAAAAATCCACGTGATGGTCAGAATAGCTACGATTGGTTGTAATCGGAACACCATAGGCAGACTTCGTATTTTCATCTGTCCCTGATTGAAGATAAATATCAACCCAAATATTCTTCCACGGATCGTAAACCATTCCCTCTGGATCACTCCTCGGATAGTGATTTAAACACCAAACAGAATCAGGGAGAATATCCCCCGCTTGATAACCCGATAACGGATGATCTTCAAAGAAATTGTTATTTCTATGGATTCGACTAGTGTCCAAGGATATTATGATATACGGGGGGCGAATAAATTTGATCGCGTGTGGAAAAACATTGAAACAGTTAAGAATCTTCAACCTCTGCAAAGTATAGGAATAAGAGCGACAGTTACCAAAGAGATTCTAGAAAATATTATTAATTTTATCGATTTTTGTATAAGCAAAGATGTCGATTATATCGGATTCAGCCCGCTCGATACGTCGTCATTTAGTTTTTCTAGAAAAAATAATACAAAGGATCGATCTAAGGCTTTAAGAAACAAAACTCTTCCGCCAAACGCTTCACTTTTTCATTTGAGAGATGAATTATCAAGGAAAGAATCCCCCCTCCAGATTTATATAGATAAAAAGTTCCAAGAAAGGAAAATCTCATGGACGTCACAAAATTTTGTAAATTGTATTAATTATTACTTAGGCGAGAATTCTACGTACGTTTCGTCGCCGTTAATGTGTTTATTTCCATTTTCATCCTTGGTATTGGACTATAATGGAGATTTAAAAAATTGCTTTTATTCAGAAGCTTTTGGGAATCTACAAAATTATGGGGCAATAGATTGGTCTGCTCAAAGCGTTTTAAAATCTTTGAAAGAATCTGGCGCATGTAGCGGATGTCATGGGAAGGTGTTTTGTGGATAAGGTTAAGCAATTTAAGATTTATAGTGTTAGCAAGTCTACTGCTCTAGTGGTTGCTGTTTTACCACTTTTTTTGTCGGAAAAATTGCATTTGTCGCAAGCGGATATTGTTTTAATCGGTAGTTATTTTTTATTGCTTCCTTTGATCTTAGAAGTCCCCTTGGGTTTATTATCAGATGTTTATGGAAGTAAGCGCGTTATTTATACTGGGCTGTTTTTCTTTCTTTGCGGTTTTTTAGCTCTTTTTATGAATTATGCATATTTTGCTTACGCCACTTATTTGTTGTGTATTACATTAGCAGCCGCTTGTTTCTCAGGTGCGGAAGATAGTTTACTCTTTTCTGTAGTACCAAAGCATCGCACACTGTTTTCCGTTAAGTCCGAAGTGGCTGCTGTTACCTATAGTGTGACAACGGTACTTATTTTTTTAGGAGGAATACTTTATTATGTGCATCCTGCATTGCCTGTGATTTTTCAAGTCCTTTCATTAATTTTTGCTATTTTTATGTTTTCAAAACTGACGAAGGGATTAGATAGTTTTCATATCAACGCTCATCCGAGTATTTTCACAGTTATGTGCGCCAGCCGTAAAGAAGTCAAAAATCCTTATCGCTTCACTCTTATTTTTTTAAGTGCAGTTTCAGCTTTTGCTATTTTGGTTAATAATCGAACTGTTTCTATCGCATTTTCTGATTTTTTGCCATTTCAACCTGCTATTTTGGTTTCGATTATTTTTATCATTGGGAATTTTTTTTCAGCAAGTTCCAATATATTGTTTCAGAAGTATTTTTCAAAGTTTCAAAATCCTATTTTTCCCGTCTTAATGATTGGTTGTATGGTAACCATTGCTTTTTTTCTCATGTCATTTCAAATCATTGCGGCTCTTATATTAGGATTTTTACTGCTATGTGTTTTTAAATCTGCTTATCGATCTTATCTGTCGTCTCTTCTTATAAATTCACTGCTTGATCCCAAAGCTATCGCGACTGTTTTATCATTTACAGCCATTATTACAGCTGTTGTATCCTTTGCATTCAGTTTTTTATACGGTCATATTTTTTCAACATTCTGGCAAGCTAATTTGTGGTTGGCAGTGGTTATGGCTGTGATTTTTGGGGTGTCTGCTTTAATTATTTTTGTCAGAAAACAAGAAATCATTTGGTTACAGCCTGAAAATGCACAATCGTCAAAACAACATTTCTTGAAACGCAAGCATCAAGAATTTTGCTATGGGCAAATTTATCCGGAAGCATCGTGCATTAATGAAAACATCAAGGATGGCTCTTTTCGACAAAGTCTCTATCCTGCACCAAATTTGATAACACTTTGCGATGAAGTAGTCGAATGGGAGTTTATCCGGGGTACTGTATTGAGTCAAATGGATTTGCTACATCAAAAGGCGATTATTGATCAAATCAATAAGATCTTTCAAGATCGATTAAGCAAAAATATAATCTTATCACATGGAGATTTACATCCTGATAATATCATTGTTACTCCTGATAGTTCTTTTATGGTAGTGGATTGGGATTTATGTCAAGAAGCCAGTCCGGAATTGGATATCTTAACATTTTTCACCAGTCCAAGATTATCTCTCAATTTAGAAGAACGGATAGACTATATTTCTCATTTGCTGTCTATATCAAAGGATGAAGCTTTACCAATGATAAAAGCGTTTGTGGCTAAAAAAATTTCTGATCTTTGTCTATACCAAAATATTTTCATGAAACAATTAGTATTGGATTATATGAACTTGAATAAGGAATTTCATGGGCGATAATATTGTAATTTGTAATGAAAATTGCAGTGCGAGCTGCAATCATTGTCCGTATTCGATGGAATGTATGGTGAGAGATGACGCGTTGCCTGAATTTTTATATACAATAAATGACATAAAATCTGATTTTATTATTCTTTCTGGTGGAGAGCCTTTTGAGTTCGATTATGATTTACTTCATAAATATACTTGTATGTGTCTCATTTGTAAAAAATATTTTCGGATTGCAACAGGGGGCACATCTATATTCAACCATATTTGAAGCTATTAAAGAGTAATCCGTTCTTTTTAGGGATACAAATAGGCACAGATGTTATTTCAGAGATAAGAAATCTAGACAGTAAAAAATATAAACAAACGTGGGTGCGTAACATAGAATGTATGAAAAAAGATAGCGTACCATATAGTGTGACGATTACTTTATCGGAGAGATTCGATTTGGCAGAAGTGTTAGCTCTAATACGTATCGCTACTCCCGAGTTCATTTTATTTAATTTTGAAAATAGAAAAAAGTATGAGAATACATTTCAGTTAAATATGATACGGGATTTTTTTTCTGGCTGTGAGATAAAATATGGATATACGCATCAGAGTTTACACCAATAAATATAAACTATCGGATTCTTTTCACAGTTCTTCTGGTGTATTAGTTGAAAAAACAGAACTGATAATTTTATTTACTACTCAGGATAAAGTTATTTCGCCCTTTGCTATGGAGTTGCCATTGTCACCTAGTCACGGAGAAATGCCGGACGATTTTATAAAATCTATAAATGAACGATACAAGATATTGATTTATAATGATAATCTAGCTCTGTTCATATTGAATTAGACGCCCGAATAACGTAGGATTCTCTCATTTCAAATCTGTTTATCTTGAATCAATCAAAACCACTTGCTTGCACGTCACAAGCGGGGTTGATGTGTGGGTAAAAATTGTACAAGAAAGGAGTAAAAATGGTTCTTATGAATCGTCTTAATGCAAGGGCTGTCGCAACTTTGGGAGCTGGTAAATATAATGATGGTGCCGGCTTGCTTCTTCACAAACGTAAAGATGGAGGTGCTCAATGGATTTATCGTTATACCATTCACGGTCGGCGCCGTGAAATGGGCTTGGGTGCTTTAAGAGATGTTTCTTTAAAACAAGCCCGTGAATGTGCAATGCAATGGCGTGCTGTTTTACGTGAAGGGCGTGACCCTATTAAAGAACGTAATAAACAAAAGCGTGAGGCAATAAGCAATCTCCATTACTTAAAAGATATTGCACTAGATACTTTTGAAACTCGTAAAGCTGAA
>NZ_JBHIPJ010000099.1:0-11830 GCF_042195945.1 Bartonella sp. AP30XZML
ATCGGTTGGTTCTGCAATCACATACGCACGCAGATATCTGTTAGGTATGCTTCTTAATGTCGTGAGTGAAGATGATGATACGGATGGGAACACACCTATTAAAAAGGCTTTTCCACAACAGATCAATGAAATCAGAAGACTCATAGTACAAACCCAAACAGAAGAAGAAAAAATACTTACTTATGTCAATGTCAAAAAGCTTGACGATATGTCTGAAGGACAAGCACAAACGGTGTTACATCTTTTGAAAAATAAACAAAACAAGCAAAAGGTAGAAACAGATTCTACTATACAAGATGCCGATATAGCAACGCCACACGAACAACAAACGGCGGTGTGAGATGGAGCAACGAACAGCAGAATGGTTTCAAGCAAGGCTAGGGAAAGTCACTGCTTCAAACGTTTACAACGTACTCAGTAAGACAGCAAAAGGTTTGCCTACAAGCAAATATGAAGACTACAAAACGAAACTCATGACAGAACGCTTAATAGGGGAAATAAGCCAATCTTATACAACACCTGCTATGCAATGGGGCATTGAACATGAAGAGAATGCCTTGAGAGAATATGAATTCATTTATGACACCAATGTCATAAGATGCGGGTTTATCCCACACCCAAAAATGAAAATGGCGGGGGCTAGTCCTGATGGATTCATTGGAGAGGACGGTTTAATCGAAGTCAAATGTCCACAATCAACAACCCATCTTCGTTTTTTTATATATGACGAAATTAAACCAGAATATCACGCACAAATGCAATTCCAAATGGCATGCACTGGACGTAAATGGTGTGATTTCATGAGCTATAATCCAAATTTTGTAGGCAAATCTACTGGTTTGAGAATGAAAATCAAACGCGTCAACCGCGATGAGAAACACATTGAAGAGATTAATAAAGCTGTCGAAATCTTTTTAGGGGAAATAGAACAAGAGATGCAAAAGATTTTGGCAAAAGCTGCTTAAACATATGGGGGTGCTCTCTCCTCCCAGCACCCCCACCCTTTCCTAACACTTTCAACACATGCGTGATTCACGCCACGGGTGGATTGTACGCAAATCAAGGAAATAAACCATGGAAAAGAAATATGAACTTACTGATGAAACAACTGAGATTGAAGGTAAAACTCTCCACCGCATTCGTGCATTGAGAGATTTTGGGGACGTCAAGAAAGGTGATCTTGGCGGCTATATCGAGAAAGAAGACAATCTAAGTCATGATGGTAATTGCTGGATTGGGGATTATGCCAAGGTTTATGATGATGCTAAGGTTTACGAAAATGCACATGTTTACGGTTATGCCGAGGTTCACGGCAATTCTCGTATTTATGGCAAAGCAGAAGTTTTCGATGAACCATGCATTTACGGTCATGCAGAAGTTTACGGTGATGCATATATTTGCGGTGAACCGCACGTTTTTGATAATGCAGAAGTTTATGGCAATGCACAAGTTTACGGTGAGGCATACATTTACGATAGGGCGCGTGTTTACGGCAATGCGCAAGTTTACGGTGATGCGCATATTTACGGTCATGCAAAAATTTACGGTGATGCATGTGTATGTTGGAACGACTGGATTGATGACGATAGAAGAATCTCAACTAGAGAAAAAACCAGATGAGAAAATAACGAACTACTAATCTTATAGTATCTCTATAAGCCGTTTCTAACACCGAAAAACCAACTTTTAACACCAGCGTGATTCACGCCACGGGTGAATTACATCTAAAATGAAGGGGAATAAACATGCCACACCGCTCACCTACTATCACGCAACCAGCTATTGCTCGTGCTTTAAGAGAAGCTAAAAAACAAGGATGTGAACTCATAGAAATCAAACCTACAGGGGAATTATTAATTCATATCAATAAAACCATAACACCAACAACGATAGATAATACTTATAGCATTGACGATTTTCCACCGCTTGAAAACGAGCAAGAAGACTACGAGACCAGCAAAAGCTGCCCCTCTGTCGACGGTATAAAGTTTTAGCCATGCCAAAACGCCGTCCACCGCATCTTGTTCGTGAACGTACACGCCATGGTAAAGTTATATGGTATGTACGTATTGGTCATGGACCACGGTTTCGGATTGAAGGAACCTATGGAACGCAAGAGTTTGTTGACAATTATACGCTGGCTATTAAACAAGCGCAAAATGGCTCCTCCAAAACAAAGAGGCGTACCAGACTCACAGAAGGGTCTTTCGATTGGTTATTGCATCAGTATTTACAAAGCATGCAATGGCATAATCAATCAGAATCTACTAAAAAAGTTAAATATCGAATTCTGAATAATGTTTCTAAACATATCGGTGATCGTGCATATAAAAGCATAAACAAACAACACATTCTTGAAGCCGTAGATAGAAGGCGAGAGACCCCCGCGGCGGCAAGACATTTTTTGACCTCTTTAAACGGTCTTTTTAATTGGGCGGTTGATAATGCCCTTTTAAATAGAAATCCTGCCTTTAATATAAAAGCACCAAAATCTTTAAACAGTGAGGGATTACTGCCATGGCTAGAAGAGGACATAGACAAATATTATCACCGTTGGTCACATGGTACGCATGAACGTGTATGGATTGATGTTCTTCTTTATACAGGCTTGCGTCGTGGTGATGCCGTTCGTATCGGCTGGAAAGACGTCAAAGATAATATCATTTATCTCAAAACAGAAAAGAGCCAATTTAAAACAGATGTTTTTCTTCCTATTTTACCAGAACTAGAGGAAACCCTTAAAATTGGTCCTATAGGTAATGAAACATTCATTTGTGGTAAAGGTGGAAATAAGCTTGTCAAAGAAAGTTTTGGTAATCTGTTTCGTAAAGCTTGTAATGCAGCAGGTATTAAAAAATCAGCGCACGGATTGCGAAAATTAGCAGCAACACGTGCAGCCAATGCTGGTGCGACAGTTTCGCAAATGAAAGCGCTTTTTGGCTGGACAGAAGATAACATGGCATCCCTTTATACCAAAAAAGCCGATAGAAAACGCCTTGCAATAGAAGCAATCAAAAAGCTACAAAAAGGTTCGGGATAGACATAAAAATAAGTTAAAAGAATCAAAGGAATCAAAACTCCCGAACTTTTATATAATCTATTGATTTTATATAAATATAACGCTCTCTTCCTCTCCGCCATCTATTGTTATAAAAGCAGTTGATTGTGTATCGGAATTCTGTTTATCCCGTTGGGATTATGCCTCTCATATAAAAAGCATGTTCTAAACACAAATATACTTGTGTTGCTAATTTATACACTTGTTTTAAAGAGATATCTTTGCAATGTGTATAAGCCCGTTTTGCGACGCTGCCTCGTAAATGGTATAAAACACAAAAGTTTCTGTGAGACATATAAAGCCTTATAAAGCCACACCATTTGTATACTTATGAAGATGCAAAGAGGCATATTATATATCTGCTTATATATCTGCCTTCCTGTTGTTATAGATTTTGACTATGAGAGTTCATAAAAGGCATTTTTCCTTTCTAAATCGTTTTTATTTATACGGCTTTCTTTGTTTATGATGTGCAAGCAAATGATTTTGATTGTTTCAACCATAAAGCAGATTTGAAAAGAAAAAATCTTACAATATTCGCGTTTGGTATATTATCATTATAAATCAACGTGTTGCTTTATATTTGCATTGTATATTGAAAGTTGGATGTGGCAATGCTCTCAAAAAAGTTATAGATTTCTTTTAGAAGAAAACATTGTGGGTAATAATTTTAAAATTTTCCTCTCATCATAGAGACTTTTGAGAGTGTTTCATCCATTTCATGACAATCAAACCACATATGAAAAAAGTAATGGTCGGTAATATTAGGTAGTAAGATGGAGAAACTTTTGCAGGAAGAAAAGAAATAATACTCAATACTGTAATTGAAAATATTCTTCCGCTAAAAGAGACAGCACCAACAACACCGGAAATATGCTGCGTTTGTTTTTGATTAAGTTCTGAGAAAAATAAGCTTTTTGCACCGATCGGTACAGTGCAAATAAATCCATGGATTAAAGAGAAGGCGATGACTGATGCAGCAGTTTGATGGCTATGAACTGAAAAATAGAGCGCTATGCACATCAGTGCAGAAAAGAAGGAAAAATATTTTATAGAATTCTTATATTTTTTATCAAGAACATGATACTTAGACATCAGTAAATTTGAAAAATATTGTGCTGAAAAGGCTCCAATATGGCAGCACATCAAGATGAGCATTTGCGAACCGTTGAGGTGATGAATTTTTCCCCCTGAAAGTATTATCGGTTGCCAGAAATGATAAATAATCTGAATACCAGCGCTAAAAAGGCATATGAGGAAAATAAACCATGCTCCTCCTACTGTATTTTGAAATACCCAAAGCGTTTCCTTGGCATTGTGCAAGATTGTTTTTGTTTTGGACGTTTCAATTGTCGTTTTCTTTTCTTCAGGAACAATAAGGAATATCAAAAAAATAAATCCCATCATGAGGCATGAGATGATATATCCCATAAAATATCGTCCAGAGTAATAGATCGTTCCAATTCCTATAATCCCACTGAGAATACTTCCGAAAGAGTTAACCTGGTGGTAGAGATGAGCATAATGCGAAAAGTGATCCTGTTTATCGCCTAGAGAATGGTAAATCCATCCGTCAATGGCGCTGATAATGATGCAAATGCCCGCTGCATAGAGAATTTGCGCAATAATAAGTGCTGTCATATTAGGAGCTTGAAGGCATAGAAGATAAAATACTCCTGTCATAAAGACCCCAGCCATAACGGAATATTTACGCCGATATCTGTCAGATAAAACAGCGCAGGGAAAATCAAGCAGCAGAATGGTGGTGGAAAAGACAACCTGAAGCAGAGCTAATTGCGCCAGACTAACTCCCATGGACATTAAAAAAATCGCATGGTAAACGCCGATCAGCATGCGGATAGCATTATAGGATCCATAGGTGAGAGCAAGGGTGCGTGCTCTGTTCATTGTGTTGTTCCATAGATTGTACAATAAGAATTTTCATTGAAAAGAATATTTTTCTGTGAAAAGGGAGCGGTTTCATATCCCCATTCAGGGATTAGTGGAAAGAAGGCTTCCATAACCATCCCAAAATTTAAAAGGTCCCTTAGTCCATATGGGACTTCAAAGCGTATTAATGAGAGCAAATGATGCAATTGTAAAGTGATTATGAGAAGCAACATAAGCCTCATAAATGAGATTGTTATTTTTTGAGGGGAGTTGCTTTTGGGGCTGTTGCTTCCGTAGTAATCATTTTGTCTAGATCTGTAAAATGACCCTAGGACGGCAAGATCATTGACATAATTAGGACTTATAGAAGTATGTTTATTTTTTATACACCATTTACTGATCCATTCTCTTTGCTGATCAGCTGAAATAGCACAAATGATCCATAAATCGGTTTTTGGTAATTTTTTGATATCTTTTTTTATAGTCATCAACATTTGTAATCCCCCCATTCTTTCTGACTGTTTCTCCGTATCACTTTACGTCTAAAATTTTTTTTCAGAATTCATCTTTACTTTATTTATTAAAAAGATTGTCTCGCAAGGTGCGTTTTGATCATGTCATTATGATTAAGAATTAAATTTCTGATATAAGAGGAAGGGGGCATGATACATTGTGACTAAATACATAAATCCCTCCATATCCTGAAATGATGATTTCCTTTTACAAAACAGTATCCTGAATGGAAGCTCGATAACCATTACTTTGATCATGGAAATGATAACCTAAAAGAGTGCTTATGAGTGCTTGAAGATATTCTTTAGATATTACAGAAAGAACAAGAAAATAGTTTAAAAAAATCAAACTTGGGATGAAAGCTTTCATCTTATGATGGATGATGGTGAATTTTAAACTTCATCTACTGTTTTTTTGATCTACTGTACTGTAAGAAAGATCAAACTCCCCCAATTCATGTTTCTAATTTAGATCATTGATCATAAACATTATATACTGTCTTTTCAAATTATAACTTTGCTCATTGCTTGTCTTCACTGATTAAATCAACATTTCTCTAAAAATGCCGCTTGAGAAAAATGCATCCTATCAGTTTAATATTCTATGATCTTTTAATTAATTTAAAGAAGATAACATAAAATATACGATAAAAAATGAATAAATTTCAATTTTTATAAAAAACACAAACTTTTTTACTGCTGCTGATAAAAAACAAAGCTATATTAAAAGTAGCCTTTATACCCTTCAATACTATTGATTTTTGGTTGTTACTGGATGAAGGCTCCTTTGTTTTGGAAAGAGCGGAGCAGAATTTAAGAGCAGAATGGGCGCGTGCGCAAAGGCTTGGGCGTGATCTGTCTTTAAGTTGGATACTAAGCCACTTGATGGTTGAGGACGTTCATCATGTGAACATAACGCAACCTTGTGAGGGTATTTTAGTCGCACCTGATGAAGCTGTCGCTTTGGGGGATATTGTCTTGTCTGAACTGGGGCGTGCTTATTGATTTTCTCGTTGTTATTGCTGCTTAATTTCAGCCATTATTTTTCTGAAAAAGAAGCTTTGTAGGGAGAAGATCATACATGGAGCAGGGCGTAAAACGATGAAATGCATATAACTGATCCAGTAATGTTGACAATAATCGTTAAATATGTTGCTCTGGCTACCTAAACAAATGGCTAGATTGGCTTTTATTCTCTGAGATAAGTGTTACTCTCGATGAGATAGAATGCGGATGAGCGAATTATTAGTTAAGGGATTAGAGTAATGGGGGGGAAAAATAATCGTCAAGATTTGAGTTGTTTCAAAATCGCTGTATTCGGTATGATTATTATGATTTTGGGGATGGGGATTGGGCGATTTTTCTATACGCCGGTATTTCCAGTTATGTTGGATGAAGGATTGTTTACCTTTAAGCAACTTTCTTATATAGCTAGCGCTAATTATGGCGGTTATTTAGTTGGGAGTATGTTTTTTTCGTTTTGCAGAGTTGGGAATATATCCCGTGCTCCCTACATGCTATTTGGTGCAGCTATAGTGACGAGTGCACTTATTTTTGCCATGGCGTTAACAACAAACTTTTACTTGGTCTTCTTTATCCGCTTTGCTGCCGGTATCGCGAGTGCAGCAATGATGATTTTTGGTTCTATGACGGTTATGCAGCATAGTCACAAGCTGTGGGTTATTGCTTCGCTCTATGCAGGTGTGGGAGTTGGTATTCTGCTGGGTAATGAGTATGTTATTATTGGTTTGAGTAAATCGCTGAACGCAAAAAATATTTGGTTTGGAGCTGGTTTTATATCTGTTGTATTGTTGCTCTTGTTGTTTATTTTATTTCCACGTCGTGTTGATGCGTCTCAATTTGCTATTAATGAGTCATTGGCACACGAAAATATCGTTTGGTGGGAACTCGCTCTGATTTATGGGCTTGCTGGGTTTGGTTATATTATTGTCGCGACATATCTTCCTCTGATGGCGAAAACATTTAATTTCCCACTACTCGCTAACCACTTATGGTCGTTTGTCGGAATTGCCATTGTTCCTAGTTGTTTCATTTGGTTATGGGGAGCCCATCGGTGGGGGGTATTACGTTGTCTGATGCTCAATTTGCTTATCCAAGGAGGATGCGTATTACTGACATTATTCAGCCAGTCTCTTGTACTGATCGTTCTCAGTTGCATAGGGTTTGGATTTACTTTTATGGGGACGACCTCTCTAGTTATGCCGTTAGCTAAGCGTTTGTATGCGCCGTATGGCATAAATCTGCTAGGCTTGGCTACCTTAACTTACGGTTTTGGCCAAATATTAGGACCTCTCTTGACGAGTTTTTTACAGTTTGGTTCACATGCCATTGCGCTTTCCGTTATCTGTGGTGCTGTAGCGCTTTTTGCTGCTGCTGGAATCTGTCAATATTGTCTTTGTAAAAAGGTCGTTGGCGTTTCATAAACCCGCAATCTTCACTAAAAAGTCGAGAGAATTTATTCCATTCTTTTTGAAACATTTTGTGAAAGTCAAATTATTCTAATAGGGGAGATTACAGAATGCTTCACTCTACAGTCGCTATTTTGGGCGTTGGTCCTCGTGGGATCAGTATTCTCGAACGCTTGCTCACACTTTATTCCCATTATCCATTTTCTGGGAACAT
Source organism: Bartonella sp. AP30XZML (assembly GCF_042195945.1). Taxonomy (NCBI): domain Bacteria; kingdom Pseudomonadati; phylum Pseudomonadota; class Alphaproteobacteria; order Hyphomicrobiales; family Bartonellaceae; genus Bartonella; species Bartonella sp. AP30XZML. Next base: position 8,104 of record NZ_JBHIPJ010000099.1, read on the forward strand.
TGATATTTTATTGATTGATCCCAATGAGATGGGAACCGGTACCCATAGTGTGCATCAGCCAGATCATTTATTGGTTAACACTGTCGCTTGCCAGATTACTTTATTTGGTGATGATACAGTTAAGGGTGTCGGGCCTATTCGGAAGGGACCGAATTTCTATCAATGGGCTATTCAACAAGGTTATCGTAATATTAACGGTGTTTTTTCTCGTACAGAGCATGATGTTGGGAGAGAAATCAAAGAAAATGATTATTTATCACGTCGTTTGTTAGGGGAATACCTGTCTTGGGCTTACCAAGAACTCACGCAAGATTTACCTTCCGGTATTCGTATTAAGGAGATCCGACAAAAGGTTATTAATCTCCATATCCACCAAGATAATAAAACGGATGTTCTTTTGGAAGATGGCTGTCGTTATAGTGTAGATTTTGTTTATATGACCACGGGTCACGGTAAGAATATATATTCATCGCATGATGAAAGCCTGCAACAGTTTGTCGCTGCTCACCAAATGAAAAATGCGCTTTTGAACTATTATTCGAATCCTTATCCAATTGAAAAGTTGGACTCTATACAATCTCAGTCTCGTGTGCTGGTGCAGGGAATTGGATTAACTAGCTATGATGTCTTGTCGCAATTGACTTACGGTCGCGGTGGGACTTTTACTGAAAATGCTGGACAATTGCGCTACATGCCAAGCGGCACAGAACCGAAGATAGCTTTATTCTCCCGTCAAACATTGCCTTTTAGTAGTCGCGGGATTAATCAAAAGGGTGGTAGTGGGCAATACATACCATCATTCCTTACTCTCGATGCAATACATCATCTGCGTAAGCAATCCAGCATTGCTAACGGTTCTCCGAAGCTGGATTTCGAAACGCAGCTTTTACCTCTGTTGCTTAAAGAAATGTGTTATGTCTATCGAAGTACGCAGCTGGGGCACTGGCTAGACCCTGAAACCTATGTTGTTACTTCCAAAGACGAGCAGTGTATTCAAGCGTTGCTGTATCCTTATCGAAATAAAATATTTGCTTCTTTGAAGGATTATACAAGATTCTTCATGGAGCATTTGAAGGACGATCTTCATTCTTCCGCTGTAGGTAATGTTGATGGCCCAGTGAAAGCTGCTACAGATGTGCTACGAGATGTCCGTGATATCTTACGTTCAGCAATTGATTTTTGCGGGTTAACGTCTTCATCTCACAAGTACTTTATTGAATATTTTAATCCAAACTTTAACCGTATTTCTGTCGGCCCACCGATGCAGCGAAACCAAGAGTTGAAGGCTCTGATGGAGGCTGGTATCGTGACTTTGGCTGGCGGACCTTCACCTAAACTTGTTCTCAATGCTAGTACCAGCCGTTTCGAAATTCAGTCTGTTTTTCAAGATGAAAACAGTTCAGTTGATGGAGATGTGCTGATCAAGGCCAAGATTGATAGTTTTTCTCCGTTGCGTGATGAGTCCCCTTTTATCAAAAATTTGGCTGCTCAGGGCATCATTCGACCATTTATCAACCAAGGATATCATCCTGGTGGTATTGATATTGACCGTCGGCAGCATCCTATAGACACTAAAGGGCAAATACAAAATACATTATGGGTGGTCGGTAATCCAGTAGAGGGGCCTAATTTTTATACATATATTTTGCCTAGGCCTTTAGTTAATTCGCGTGCATTGCGGGACGCAGGGCGCTGTGTCACTGACATGTACGAGCAGCTTCTTAATCGCTACTCAGTCAAAGATTCAACAATTAATGTACATTGATGATGTAAAAAGCTTCCTGATACGCATGTCCTCCGTATCCGTTATAATGGCGATGCTGATGCTATTCATTTTTCTTATGTCTATCTCAATAAGAACTTGGTTTCTTATTCCATTGGCTGGAGTGACTGTTTTCGGTTATTTGCTTTTGACGATACCATACTGGTGGTTGAAGGGGAATGCACGCAGTGGTGTGTTCATCCTGTTGGCTTGTACTTTAGTGCTGATATGGCGTTGGCACTTGCCTGATGTTCGTACTGTGCTTGTGCGTTTTACTGATGTCTTTTGGCTATTACTCGCCATGGGATTGTTGCGCCATGTGATGAATACATGGCGTATTTCAGAATTTCTCTCTGAACGGTTGATGCGCTATGGAAAGGGTTCGCTTACCCTGTCCATCGCGATACTGACTGCGTTTTTAGCTTGGCCGATGAGTTTGGGGGTTATCCCCCTAATGATTGATGCCTTGAAAAAAAGTGTTTTTCCCTCTCGCCATTTGGCCGCTATTGTGATGCGAATGATGAGCATCACGATGGTACTGATGCCGACCAGCATCGGTGCAGCAACAGTTTTCTCTGCTATGCCTAGAACACCAATATTCACATCCGCTGCTTTGGGGATACCACTTTTTCTATTCAGTCTGTTGTTGTTGTGCCTTTCTCCTGTTGTACCGCTAGCTAACCCGATTATTTGCGATGAGAGAAGAGCGAATAAAGAAGGAGAGAGAGTAAGAATTTGGATTTTTTTGATATTTTTCTGGCTAACATTTATCGTTGCGTTGACAGTTATCAAGTTGAATGCACTACAAAGCATTGCATTGACGGCAAGCATTCTATACGTCATTGAGCGTGTGAGTTCACGCAGTATTGATTTTTTGACTCCTTTGGTGGCAGTGATACGCAGTATATCCAGTGAAATTATGTTGTTGCTAGGTTGTAGTCTGCTAATATCTACTTGTGATTTGCTTATTCCTTTGTTGCCGGTGACGTTTAGTCACTCATTGGCATCACTTTCTGTTTGGCAGCACTATGCCTGTATTCTCTTTGTATTGCCAATTTTCAGTGTAGTAGGAATTCATCCTATGGTGCTATTTAGTTTGGCATTTCCCTTACTAGGGTCATCGATGGCTTATGGGGTTACGGATTATTTGGTTTGGATTTGCTTCTTTATTGCAGCTCAACTCCTTTCTCCTGTATCAATAAATGCTATTTTTGCTTCCAGTAGCCTACGTATTTCACCGGTGGATACGAGCTTTAAAATGCATAGTTATTATGTATTAATATTTAATCTTTTTGCGTTCATTTATTTGAGCTTTTTTATTCAATATTTGTAAATTATGGAGATCTTATGCCTTACATAAATATTAAAATTACTAATGAAGGGGTTACCTCTGAACAGAAACGGCAACTAATAGAAGGGGCAACTCAATTATTAGTTAATATTCTGAATAAAAATCCGAAAACGACTGTTGTCGTGATTGATGAAGTGGAGACAGACAATTGGGGTATTGGGGGTGTTCCCATTACAGAATTAAGAAAAGCTCAAAATAAAGAATAACTCTGTGTATTTGACAATAATTTAAGGTCAATAGGGATAATCAATGTAAAAAATCACGTCCCTTAGCAACATTTGATCAGACCGCCATTGGGGCGGTTGTTACAGCCCCTGATGCGGATGCACAAATTTATCCCCTTAACGAGCCCGTGTTGGTCTTCACCCATGAGACAGACAAAATCCAAAAGCTTGGGCGAAGGGGAACGGCTCTTGATGTGATTAACGCCGTGTGCGCACAGGGGATTGAGGCACAAGTGATCCTTGTGCGGGTGGAAGAAAAGTCAATCATTGCTGAGACACAAACCGAAATGGTGGGATCCAATACTCACTTGACCGGTGTGCATGCCTTGGCTCATGCGCGGGGGCATTTGGGTGTGGAACCTGGAATTCTCTTAGCACCGGCTTATAGTG
>NZ_JBHIPJ010000100.1:0-3562 GCF_042195945.1 Bartonella sp. AP30XZML
CGATCCAACCAAAAGAGGCAGCAAATGCACTTCCTGAGATCATAACGCCGCGAAACGCCGCCACAAGTAAAGTCATTGGGCGTAAGAGTCGGAGTGAACTTGCCCCAAGACCCGCGGTTAGCAAGCCCAGCGAGCGCCCTGCAGCTGCTAAGCCCCGCCAGCTTGCAGCAACACCACGACTGAGTACTCTAAGTTTGATCAAAGAGCCTATCAACTGTAGCAAGCCAAGGCGTGTGCCAGCGAGGGTAAAACGCAAAACCCGTAAAGCAATATTAAAAGCCATAAGGGCAGCAATGGTTTTGATAATGGCGCTTGTTAAAGTGGGATGAGCATTCGCCCACGCCATAAGCCCATTGGTAAAATTACCAACAGTTTCCATGAGACTGTTGAGGGGGGGCAGAAGCACTTCACCAATGGTAATGCCCAAAGCCACAATGCGGTTTTGTAAGAGTTCAAATTGCCGCATGGCGCCGGTTGCTTGTTTGTCGGCTTCTTGTTCTACGGAGCCTTTAAAGACTTGTGGATCTTTCACATAATCTAAAGCTTGCCCTAACAATTCGGGGTTACCCACCAATTTGGCAAAATCACCAGTAAAATCGCGCCCAGCAATGGCAATCAGCGAGCGCATCCCCTGTTCAGATTTCGCTAAAACATCAAAAAAGCGCACCAAGGTACCGGTGGCATCTTTGTCGAGATCTTGCATAAATTTTTCGCGAGAAAGCCCGATATTGGCAAAAGCATCTTCAATATGCTTGCCTCCTGCCTGAATACGGGCACTCATGGCATTAAAGCCACGCGCGGCACTCTCTGGAACAATCCCAGCAGAAATCATCGCCGTGCCAAAAGCTGCTGTTTCCCGCGCGGTGAGCTTAAACATGGTTGCCGCACCGGTAGCACGATTGGTAAAATCAGACACTTCACTGGCCTTTGCCGCCATGTGATTAGAGAGATGATTGATAGCATCGCCTAGATCTTCAATGCCTGCTTGATTAAGCTTAAAGACATTGCGCAACTTGGCAAAACGCTCCCCAATCTGATCCCCCGTCATATCAAAAGCAACAGCTGCTTTAGCGGCATAAATGCTAAAAGCTTCCAGATCTTGTTCGCCAATCCCTGCTTGGCTAGCACTGGTCATCAGTTCTAAAACTTCACGTGCCGCTAGCGGAATCTTAGTGGAAGTTTCAAGCGCAAAATGGCGCAATTCCTTTAAGCGATGAAGAGGCGCATCGAGAACCTTTTCCAAGCCTTTCATCGATTGGTCAAATTGCATGGCTTTATAGAGCGGTGCAATTAAGGTTGCGGTTTGCGCAATGGCACCCACCATACGCCCGCGTGCATGATTGAAAGCATTTTCCGCATTGGCTGTAGCTTGGCTTAAATGTTCAGGGTCAAACCACCCTTTAAAATGCTGCCTTGTCTTGTTTTGGAAATGCGCAATATCGCTACTAAAGGCTGCAAGATCCCGCTTGGCAGAAGCTATCCCCTCTTGCAGATGATTGACAAAACGCACAACAAGGGAAACATCCATGATCGTCTCTTATCCTAACTGATGACTTTCATATTCTTGGGCTTTAAAGCGTGCGAGTTCTTCTCGATAAGCAATCACATCCAGCCAATCCATCTGGTTAATTTCTGAAGGCGCCCAGTGATAATAAAGGGCTAGCTCTGCCCCAAATTGTCTGGCAGAGAGGATTGGAGTTGCGGAAAAAAAGCAAAAAAAGCCTTGAAAACAGCCATAATGTCAACAACATCAAGACGATTAATCAATTCAACCGTTTCATGAGACATATCGGCTAAAAGCACGGCTATTCCTTCCATAGCCTCATGGGTAAATAAAGCCTCACAAAGCTTAAGAACAAGAACATCATTGCCCAATGTTGTTTTATCCTCTTCTACAGCGGGCAGAACGAGCTCTACCAACTGCGGTCCAATCAACACCGCTAATTGGCGTGCTTGCTTGAAGTTTGGGCGATAAAAGGTCAGTTTCTTGCAGAGAGATTCTTTGCCTCCTTTATCCTGATAAGGAAGCGGAACCTGCAATTCCACGTCAATGCTGGTTTGTAAACTTGTCATGATCAATTCCTATAAATTGAGAATAGAGCGGCGACGTCCACCAATCTCTTGCCCGTTGCGCACAAGCCAACCGCCCCGTTTAAACGAAAAGCGATGCAAAACAGAACCATCCCAAAATTCTGTATAGTCCCAAATATTTTTGATCTCGCAATCATAACCTGTCGCTTTTCCAGCTGTTAAGCCTTCGCTATCGACTTTGACCAACCGCCCTGTCACATCAATGGAATGTTCATGCTCACGCCCATCTTCTTCAGAGATCACATGTTTTTTGCCTGTGAATTTATGACGAAGACCAGGGGGACCACCAAAAATACCGATGACCTCAGGGGTATGGCTGCGGATTTTCATTTGCATGCTCAAAGCTTTCACACCAAGACCGCTCACATCAATCTGCATATCAGAGCCCCCTGGTTGATAGGTTTCGGTGATTTCTTCTAATGTAGGCAATTTGAGGGTTTCAAGATCAAGATGAAGATTCACATCATCATCAACAATCAGGGTAAAACCGCGAACAATTCTTAAAGTCATATGTCGCTCCTTGCTGCTTTGCGATAACCCTCTAGCGTATCGCCAAAGGCATAAATCATTTTATTTTGGATATCTTCAGCAAGCCGATTAAAGTAAGCTCCATTGCGCCGGCTGCCAAAGCTTAAATCTTCTAGAGGCGGCACTTCTTCTGCATCAAATTCCACCCGCAATTTCCCCAGTTGTAAATTGCTGTTGGAATTTAAATCACGGTCAAACCAAACCCGCCCACCAAGCAGTGCACCGCGTGCAATCATATCATCAAGAAAGCTGGTCAAAGAGCGGGTAATGGCAATAACATGTTGACCGGTCAGGTTTTCATCATTGGCCCAAGGGCGCAAATTATTGATGATGGTTTTTTCCAGTGCCGCACGGGTGCGCACCACATTGACAAAACGCCAAAGCGGATCACTAGAGGTGGTATGGTTGCCCCATAAAATGCGCCCATTGGAAGCTACTTCTCCCTGCCCATTTTGACTAAGGCGCGCGGGAATAAAGGTAGCAATATCGGCTTTATTGAGACGGTTTGCCTCATGATCAATTTCCCCATCAAAATAGCTAATGGGGCGTGCTGTCCCTAAAATGCCATGCACATCTTGGTTGGAAGGAGACCAAAAAACACCGCCCCTTTGCTTGTCCCGCTTGATAAACATGGCTGCTGCAAAAGGACTTGCGGGTTTAACACTAACACCCCCATCACCATTTGCCACCCGTACAAAGGGATCAATCAAATAACAAAAGCGTGAGGAAAAATCTGCACGATAAGCAAGGCTTTCTTGCGTGTTTTTACCTCCCGTATCAAACACAGCAATGGCTTGTAGCTTTTCTGCAACCTGTTCCAAAGCGTCTGCCACAGGGTTTTTGCCATTGTCAATCCGCCCTGCACTATAAGCCGGTGCTAAGAGAATTCCAGGTTCCACACCCAAATGCCCCCGCGCATGAGCCAAGGCATGCACACCGGTCA
>NZ_JBHIPJ010000101.1:0-28918 GCF_042195945.1 Bartonella sp. AP30XZML
AACAAGAATTTACACAAACATTGTTTGCGTGGATGGGTGGTAAACACTATCTGCGTAAGAAAATTATACCGATTTTAAATAATATTGACCACGAAACCTATGTTGAACCATTTTTAGGCTCTGGTGTTATTTTCCTAAATAAAAAACCAGCAAAATATTCTGTCATTAATGATTTGAATGGAGAGATCACGAATCTGTTTCAATGCGTTCAAAATGACTTTGATGATTTAGCTAAACGATTGGAGTGGTTTGTTTGTTCAAGAAAGTTGTTTTTTGAACTTGCGGCGATTGAACCAGAAAGCCTTTCCAAAGTTGAAAGAGCTGCCCGTTTTTTGTTTCTCCAACGTTGTGTGATGTATGGGAAAAAAGATTATGTCTCTTTTAGTTTTGGAAGGAAAAAGCCTATAGCATTTAATCCCGAAAAGCTGTTATCAAGGATGAGACGTGTTAGACAGAAGCTTCTTGATACAACAATCTTAAATTTGTCGTGGGAACGGGTTATCGAGCTATTTGATGCACCCGACAGTTTATTTTACCTAGACCCGCCTTATCTTGTGAAGAAGAAGTGTTATAGCTCTGGGAATTTTGTTGAAGATGATTTTGTGAGTATGGCAAAAGTTCTCAAAAGCATACAAGGCAAATTTGTCTTGAGTCTAAATGATTGTGATGCGGTTCGAGAGATCTTTAAGGATTTTGACTTTTTAGAATTAGAGACCCTTTGGACCTCTGGTTTTGCTAAAAAACCACCCCGAAAAGAACTCTTGATTCGTAATAATTGAAGAAAATCATAAAAAGATTTGTTAGAATCAGAAGAAATATTTCTTCTCTAATAGGACTTTTTATATGGTTACATCTTTTGGTAAAATTTTACGGAAACTTCGCATTGATCACTCCGAACGCCTCTTAGATATGGCTAAGAAATTAGACATATCTGTAGCATTTTTATCTTCTGTCGAGATTGGCAAAAAATCTGTTCCTGTAGGACTGGAGGAAAAGATAATTGAACTCTATGCTTTAGATCAAGAGAAGGCTTTACTCTTAAGGAAAGAAGCCTATTCTTGTCGAAAAAGCATCATCATAAAGCCTTCTACTCCGTTGCAACGTGAAACTGTTGTTGCGTTTATGAGACTTTTAGATGGCTTACATCAAGAAGCGTTAGCAGACTTCAAAGAAACATTAGAAACATTGTGCGAAGCGTGCTTTATAGAGAAATGTTAAAAATCCTATTCCCTAACTTTTATCCACGTATCCCGTACTTTTAAAAAGATATATAAAATCAATTATCTATATAGATAAAAAGAGGTCTTGTTATTTCTAGCAATAAGAACAGCATTAATCAGTTAGTTTTTATAAACTTTAAAACATTGCGACAAAAAGAAAAAGTTTGACTCAATAGATGAAGAATTGCGCTTTTCTCATATTCTAGAGGACGAATCTGAAGTGCTACGCTGGACTGAAACCATGTTCCAGTTTTCTATAATAGACTACCAAGAAGGTCATACTTACGAACCATATTTTATTGTTGAAACAGAAAAAACTACATATTTGTGCGAGATAAAGCGTGCTTCATATAAGTGTGATATCTCTCTTTATGCATTGAGATATAACATATTTGTAGCATGAAGAGTAAATTTATTAAAATCATGATAAGAGGACGATAGGAACTTTATAGGTGTATCATCATAGGATTAAGTAGTTTTGTTGAGAGCTATTTCTAATTCTGCTAAAAGGTTTTTGATATATTTAATTATTATTTCGTAATAGTGGATGTACTTTATTTTTATGTGCAAGAAAGCTGATTGATTGTGTAAAATAGTATTCATAAAATGACATTATTCTTATCCTGTTAAGGACATTTTTTCTAGTGAGGTTTTTGCAATTGCAATGCTCTTTTTCTTATTCTAAATTTTGGTTAAAAAAAGCGTATATAGGTGTTATTTTAAATTTAAGATATGCATATTCCATTGTTGGTGTTACTGTTGTAAAAAATGATATTTTATTTGATAAGTATAAGGTGTTCCCAAGAAGATCGATGTATAGATAAAATTTAGATTTTTACAATATCTTGAAAAAGCAATGGGTAAATAATTGATAATTGTGCTACGAAGGTTGTTAGATGGGCGTGTGTCAGCAATTCTTAATAAAAAGGTTTTTCTTGATAGTCGTTTTTTTTCAAAATACTGCTCTTCTTATGCAAATCTTATGTTGGTAAGCTATGCAGTTTTCACGGGAACAGGATAATGCATTAAAGGCTGTTGCCGCGTGGTTGAGGGAAGGGCGTTCTCCTCTTTTTCGCCTTTTTGGCTATGCGGGGACCGGTAAGACGACGCTTGCGCGCTATTTTGCAGAGACAGTTGATGGTTCTGTTCAATTTGCTGCTTTTACAGGGAAGGCGGCGCAGGTTTTGCGTTCTAAAGGTGCAAGCAATGCTTGTACGATTCATTCGCTGATTTATTGTCCGCGTGGAGAAGAGGAAGTTTCCGATGAAATAACAGGAAAAAAGTCTATTGCTCCAACATTTACATTAAATCGAAGAAGTGCTGCTGCACAAGCTAAACTCATTATTGTTGATGAGTGCTCGATGGTTGATGAACAATTGGCGCGTGATTTAATGAGCTTTCGAACGCCAATTCTTGTTCTTGGTGATCCAGGTCAATTGCCTCCTATATCTGGTGGGGGCTTTTTTTCTAATGGGAAACCAGATTTTCTTCTTTCAGAAATTCATCGGCAAGCGCGCGACAATCCGATTATACGTCTTGCTATGGATGTACGTGAAGGACGCGATATTGCTTATGGTGACTATGGAGAAGCGCGCGTTGTGACACGTAAAGAGGTCAATCAACAATTGGTTTTGGATGCTGATCAGGTCTTGGTAGGGGTTAATCGTACACGCCACCTTTATAATCAGCGTTTGCGTGTGTTAAAGGGATTTACAGCAGATTATCCGCAAGCGGGAGATAAGCTGGTGTGTTTGCGAAACGATCCTATTAAAGGTTTGTTGAATGGCTCTTTATGGAAGGTGATGACTTCACAGAAGGAGACCGTTAAACCAAGTATTAATCTTCTTGTGAAACCAGAAGAAAGTGAGCGTGGGGTAGCAAAGATTAAACTTTTAAAAGCAGCGTTTGAAAACCCTGATCAAGAAATTTCATGGCAATTAAAAAAGCGATATGATGATTTTGATTATGGGTATGCATTAACGGTTCATAAGGCGCAAGGTTCTCAATGGAATAATGTCGTTTTGTTTGATGAAAGTTTTGCATTTCGTGATATGTATGCGCGCTGGCTTTATACGGGAATTACGCGCGCAGCAGAGCGTTTAACGATTGTTCGATAGAAAAAAATGTGTATATCATCTAAGTTTCAGATGAAAAATGCCTTTTTTCTATCTTGTTACATACTATAAAAAAAATGGAAATGGGCATGGCGGTAAAACTTTCGGTTAATCTTAATGCTGTTGCTGTTTTGCGTAATCGACGTAATCTTCCGTGGCCAAGTATAACGAATATTGGGCATATAGCGCTTGCTGCTGGAGCAGCAGGTTTGACGGTTCATCCACGCCCTGATGAAAGGCATATTCGTTTTGCGGATTTGCCAGATATATACTGTTTAATCAAGAACACTTTTCCTACAGCTGAGTTTAATATTGAAGGTTATCCCAGTGATCAATTTTTGGATATCGCTGAAAACTATGCGGATCAGATCACCCTTGTTCCTGATGATCCAGATCAGTCAACGTCTGATCATGGTTGGAATTTTGCTCATGATGCAGAATTTTTAGCACCTATTATTCAGAATTTAAAAAACAGAAAGATTCGTGTATCCCTTTTTGCTAATCCTACTGTCGATGGTCTTGATATTGCTAAAGCAATGGGCGCTGATCGTGTGGAATTTTACACGGGACCTTACGGTGGTGCATTTCAGGATAAAACAAAACAAGATCAAGAGCTCAATAAACTTGTTTTAGCAGCAAGAAGAGCAAAAGAGTTGCAGTTAGGTATAAACGCAGGGCATGATCTGACACTTATGAATCTTCCTGCTCTTGTCAAAAATATTCCTTGGCTTGATGAAGTTTCTATTGGCCATGGGCTCATTGCTGATGCATTAGAGTATGGAATACATGAGACTGTTCAGCGTTTTATCCGGTTATTATCGTAATCTTTTTCTCTCTATAAAAATTGGAAAAGAAATTTTTATAGAGGTTTGCCAATTTATCTTAAAAAAACAATATATTGCTTAGATAAATAGCACTATTATCGTGCATTATAAATATTCTATTGTTCCTCTATTTATTGGTTGCTTTCTATCTTTTGTTTTTGATTGTATGCGATGTTTTTTATTTGTACTATCCATTATGAGGAAGTTTTAAAATCTTCTTATTATAATTTCTTTGAATGGAGAAGAGATAGGGTTTTGAAAGTATTTCCATTATAAAGGAGTGCGTAGGATTTTAATGGAACAATACACAAATTTTCTTGATATTTGAGCTCATTTTTGGGTTATCTGTAAATAGTATAACGTAAAATCTCCTTATGAATAAGCTGAATGCAATAGGAACTGTTAAATAGAATGATGATATCGACTTGTAGCTTTATGAAGTAAAGAGAGTGATGTGCAATAAATCTTACACTATTATAGGGAATTCTTGAAAAGGGCTTGAGCATATTAAAATTTTTTTATAAGGTGCCATAAATGGATAACATAATGGACGTATGGGGGGCTTCTTCGCGTGAGAGGCGTGGATATTAAAGAACGTAAAAAGTAAAAACATCCTCTTTATTATTCTAAAGATATTGTTGTATATGCTTTTGAAAGTTGTATTAACACAATACTTGTTATTTTGTAATTTTTCTTGCTATCTGTATTGATTTGGTTCATGTTAAAAATTGTATGTTGTATCTTAATTTTTAGAATATAGCGTTTTGTTGCACGATAAAAGAGTAGAATATTAGCTAAATTTTCTTTAGAAATCTTATTTTGTGTAATTATTGTTTTTGTAGAATAGCAGTTGAAGTTTATTTGGGGATCCGTATATGTTTTAGGAATGTTTGGGGACTACAGTTTTTTCTATGCAATATGTAAACTTTAAAATTATTCAATTGCTGTGTTCTTATAAGCGGTGTTTTTTGTCTTTATAAGTGTGTGATGCACTGTAGATAATGTTTCTTATTGAATAAAAATAATCTGAAATCCAGTTTAAATAGAGAAAGAAGGAATTTTTTTATGCGTGTTTATTATGATCGTGATGCGGATGTTAATCTCATTAAAGGGAAAAAAGTAGCCATTGTTGGTTATGGTTCTCAAGGGCGTGCACACGCTTTAAACTTGAAAGATTCTGGTGTTAAAAATGTGCAAATAGCTTTGCGTTCAGGATCGGAAACAGTTAAAAAAGCCATGGCTGATGGTTTTGAAGTGGTGAGTGTTGCTGAAGCAGCAAAATGGGCAGATCTCATCATGATGGCAACACCAGATGAATTGCAAGCTGATATTTATAAGGAACATATTCATGATCATTTACACGATGGGGCAGCGATTGCTTTTGCGCATGGTTTGAGCATTCATTTTGGCTTGATTGAACCTAAAAAAAACGTTGATATTGTGATGATTGCTCCTAAAGGTCCAGGGCATACAGTTCGTCATGAATACCAACGGGGTTGTGGTGTTCCTTGCTTAATAGCGGTGGCGCAAGATGCTTCAGGGCATGCACATAATGTAGCATTATCTTATGCGTGTGGACTTGGTGGTGGACGTGCTGGGGTGATTGAAACAACATTTAAAGAAGAGTGCGAAACTGATCTTTTTGGTGAACAAGCGGTTCTCTGTGGAGGTCTTGTTGAACTGATTCGAGCAGGTTATGAAACATTAACACAGGCAGGTTATGCGCCGGAAATGGCTTATTTTGAGTGTTTACATGAAGTGAAACTGATTGTTGATCTCATGTATGAAGGGGGCATTGCAAATATGAATTATTCGATTTCTAATACAGCTGAATGGGGTGAATATATCTCTGGTCCACGTGTGATTACGGATGAAACTAGAGCAGAAATGAAACGTATATTGAAAGATATTCAAACGGGTAAATTTACATCGAATTGGATTCAAGAATATAAAGCTGGTGCTGCTCATTTTAAAAGTATGCGGCGTTTAAATGATAATCATCCTATTGAAGAAGTTGGTAAAAAACTTCGTTCTATGATGCCTTGGATAAAATCTAACGCTTTGGTTGATAAAGAGCGTAATTGAAGCTTCTACAGAGATATTTTGTCAATAGCTTTTATAATTTTATAGATAAATATCAAAAAAAGGGTAACTTTAGTTACCCTTTTTTATATGTTTTTGGAAACATAAGCTTTATTTTTTAATTTTTTGCATAATTCTTTTTTCCAAAAAGAAAGTATACAATTCCTAAAAATATGAACCACGCTGGAGTGTATTTTAAAGCTATGGCAGTGTCAGCTTCTAATGACAATAAATAAATAATGAATGCAAAGAAAATAAGAAGCGCCCAACACATAACAACACCTCCAGGCATTTTATAAGGAGAGACAGTATGCTGGAGAGGACGATTGCGGCGATAGATGATATAGCTGATCAAAATGATAGACCATACAAATATAAACAAAGTTGCGGCAATTGTCGTAACAATTGTAAAAGCAGCTATGAGTGTTTGAGATAACGATACAATTGCATAACCAAATAAGATGCATATACATGAAAAGAATAATGCGTTAGCTGGAACGTGGTTACGAGAAAGTTTTCCTAAAAATTTAGGAGCACCTTTTTGTGTTGCTAGCCCATATATCATACGGCTGGTAGAAAAAATTCCACTATTTGCTGAAGATGCGGCAGCTGTGAGGACAACAAAGTTCATCAAACCTGCAGCAGTTGGAATACCAATAAGTGCATACATTGTTACAAATGGGCTTTTTTCTGGACTGATTTGATCCCACGGCGTCACAGACATAATCACAAGAAGAGAGAATATATAAAAGAATACAATGCGGATTGGTATTGAATTAACAGCTTGTGGTAGAGCTTTTTGAGGTTCTTTTACTTCAGCAGCAGCTGTTCCAGCGAGTTCAATGCCAACAAAAGCAAAAATAACAATTTGAAATCCAGCAAAAAAGCCTGTAATTCCTCGCGGAAAAATATTCCCACCGTTCCATATATGGCTAAGAGAAGCAACCGTACCGTTTGGAGAGACAAAACCGGTAAAGATCATATAAAATCCTACAACGATTAAGACTAGAATTGCTACGATTTTGATAAAACCAAACCAAAACTCAAGTTCGCCAAATAGTTTTACTGCGACGAGGTTAAGAATTAAAAAGGACATAAGACCAATTATAACAGGAATCCACGGATTGAGTTCAGTCCACCAAAAGTGTGTATAAGTGACAATAGCAATAATTTCAGCAGTTCCAGTGACAATCCAACACAACCAATATGTCCAGCCGATAAAGAATCCGGCACATGGCCCTAGAAGATCGGTTGAGAAGTCAATAAAAGATCGGTATTGTGTATTAGAAAGCAATAACTCTCCCATAGCACGCATGACAAAGTATAGAGCACAACCAATAATTGCATAAACGAGTAGAATCGAAGGCCCTGCTACACTGATTGTTTTTCCTGATCCCATGAAGAGACCTGTTCCAATCGCTCCACCGAGGGCTATAAGTTGTATGTGTCGGTTATGTAGTCCACGTTGTAATTTCTTCTTAGTTTTTTTTTCTAAATTTTGTTTGTTCATTTTTGGGGAGTTCTCCTTAGTTATTTTTAAATAAAATTACCCTAAAAAAGGTAATTCCTTCTATCGGAACACGCTATGGTTAAGGAGTAAAGGAATTTTTTTCTATGACTATATGTGAATAAAGCAAGAACATTATTCATTAATGGAATAATTATTTTATATATAAGAAACAAAAGATAAATTGTATTATATTTTTTTTGATTTTTATGTTTTATACATAATTAATAATAATTATATATAATATAATTTATTTTATACATAATTATTATTTGTATATAAACAATAATTATATTTATTTATAGTAATTTTTATATAAATAAAGTTTTATATTTAAAATTATTTATTTATTTATATTTTTTTATATATAAAAATATAAATAAAATTGTAAATTTATTAAATATAAAACTTTATTTATAAATAAAATAATTTTAAATTGTTGAACTATTATTTAAATAATTAAAAAATATATTTAAAATTTACATTTAAGTATTAATATTTAAAATTTATTACAAATAGAAAAATATTTTCATAGAATCTTTTTTTATTGCAGATAGCTATTAAGATATATTCTGTTTAGAGCTACATTTTTAATTTTGATAAAAAATTGAATATAAATTTTTTGGGGGGGAAGTTTTAGATAAAATCTCATGTTTTATTAGTAAACAATGTCAGTGAAGTTTATAGAGAATTCTTTACAGAATAGCTCGTTCTTATCCTATTATACAGTAAAATACTGTTGTGTAGAGTAGTGATATAAAGCATATAACATTTTATACATTAAGTATTTTTAGAATGTGTGGTGAGTGTTCAGGGCAGGGCTAGCCCATAGAGCCTTATGTAGGTGAACCATATAAATGATCAGCAGCATTCCCTCTTAATAAGCTGGATTGTTCACAAAC
This sequence comes from Bartonella sp. AP30XZML, assembly GCF_042195945.1. NCBI lineage: Bacteria > Pseudomonadati > Pseudomonadota > Alphaproteobacteria > Hyphomicrobiales > Bartonellaceae > Bartonella > Bartonella sp. AP30XZML. The sequence goes on from NZ_JBHIPJ010000101.1 coordinate 8,650, forward strand.
CGGCGCTGGTAGGAATCGTCGTTTTTTGATATTTGGGGAGGAGGTTAAGTAGAAAAAGGGTAACTAAAATTACCCTTTTTTGAGATGTTTTATGTATAGACTTTATTTGTTACCTTGAGTCATTTTTTTCTTTACAAATGTAAAATAGGTTATGCCTAAGCAAATAAACCAGAATATACCGTATTTTAAAGCTGTTAGGGTGTCTTCTTCTAACGTTAACAAATAGAGCATGAAAGCAAAGAAAACTAAAATTATCCCGCACACGATAACTCCTCCTGGCATTTTGTAGACGGATTCAGCATGCAAATGAGGGTGATTGCGACGATATACAATATAGCTAACCAAAATTACAGACCATACGAATAAAAATGCAATAGCTGAGATGCTCGTCACAATTGTGAAAGCACTTATGAGGCTTGGAGAGAGTGAGGCAATTGTATACCCTATTAAAATACATAAGCAGGAAAAGAATAGAGCATTGGCTGGAACATGATATTTGGAAAGCTTACCTAAAATTGGAGGAGCACCTTTTTGTGTTGCAAGCCCATATATCATGCGGCTAGTAGAAAAAATACCACTATTTGCCGAAGAAGCAGCCGAGGTGAGAACGACAAAGTTTACCAAACCAGCAGCTATCGGAATACCAGCAAGCCAAAACATCGAAACAAAGGGGCTTTTATCTGGAACAATTTGATCCCAAGGTGTGACTGACATAATCACGATGAGAGAGAAGATGTAAAAGAGTACAATACGTACTGGTATTGCATTAATTGCTTTTGGTAGAACTTTTTTAGGATTTTTGACTTCAGCTGCAGTTGTTCCTGCAATTTCTATACCAACAAAAGAAAAAATGGCAATTTGAAATCCAGCAAAAAAACCTGTCATTCCTCGCGGAAAGATATTTCCATCGTTCCATACGTGATTGAGAGAAGCAACAGTACCATTGGGAGAAGTAAAGCTCGTAGCGATCATATAAAAACCAACAACAATTAATGCTAAAATTGCTACGACTTTGATAAGACCAAACCAAAATTCAAGTTCACCAAATAGTTTTACGGCAAAGAGATTAAAAATTAAAAAGAAACCAATGCAAGAAAAAACGGCAATCCATGGATTAAGCGTTGGCCACCAAAAGTGCATATAAGTGATGATGGCAATAATATCTGCAGCTCCAGTTACAACCCAGCTCAACCAATAGCTCCAGCCTACAAAGAAAGCGATTCCCGGTCCTAGCATATCGGTTGAAAAATCAATAAGGGACCGGTACTGTGAATTAGAAAGCAATAATTCTCCCATAGCACGCATGACAAAGTATAGGGCACATCCAATAATAGCATAAACGAGTACGATGGAAGGGCCTGCTACACTAATTGTTTTTCCTGATCCCATGAAGAGTCCTGTTCCAATAGCTCCACCGAGGGCTATAAGTTGTACGTGACGGTTATCTAGGCCACGTTGTAGTTTCATCTGAGGACCATCTTTTAAATTTTGTTTATAGCTCATTTTTTGGGGGTTCCCTTTAATTATTTTGAGATTAAATTACACTAAAAATGCATTGTTCTGTATCGAAGCATGATATAAATGAGGTGTAAAGGAAAAAAACGTTTTTTATGATTTTGTGTGGATAAAGAAAAGAATATGTTTTAGGAATATGGTTTTGAAAAAAGAGAATGTTTTTCTCTTAAATAACGTAACAGATATTTGAATAGGGAGCTTTTTATTGTTATTAATAACAAATTAATTGTTCTTTAAAAGACGTGGGGCTTTTAAAATTATTTCAGAAAACTGTCAGGAGTTTTTATAATTTTTTGAAACTTATTATTTGTAATCAGTGCATTATTTATTATTATTCATAATGGTGAGAGTTTTAATTTTTGCTCAAATAGCACTCGAGAGTTCTCATCTTAGTTTAAGAACAATTTGTAATGGAAAATTAAAATGATTTTTAAAATCATTTTTTTGTTTGTATGGTGCTATCATAAATCAAAAAGTTACTTTATGTTTCATAAACGAAAAGAGGAATATCATAGCTTATTTTTTAAAGTGATGAATAAGGATTTTGTTTAGATATTGGTAACATTTTATAAAATATTGCGAGAAACTCACATTGTTTACACAAACGTCCTTGAGAGTATGATAAAGAAATGCAACGTAATTCAGTTATACAAAGAAAAAAAGAACTGGGGATTGTATAAGTTCTGTTAGAGATTGAGCTATTCATAGTGAGAGACAGAATCAGGAAAAGATTGCTCTATTAACTTTACAATTTGTTATCAAAAGATAAAACTATCCAAAGAAAATGAAAAAAGAAAACAGAGATAAAACTGTTCCTGTCGCAATGTTAATCGAGCCTTTTACCCGCTGCTTTTTTAAGGCGGTACTGGCAAATGATATAAAAATGGTCATTAAAGTAAACCATGCAAAGATGTTGAAAGAATGTATGGTTACAAGTTCAAAACCTTTTTTAATGCTACCACCAGAAGCTAAGAATTTTGGAAAAGTTGCTATGTAAAATATAGATACTTTGGGTTTAGTATTTGTGTCAAAAAACCGTCCATATAGCTGGTTAAAAGCTTTGTTTCACTCGTAGCATGCTTTTCATTCGTTGAACTTCTTTCTTTTGAATTTAAGCTGTGTATTCCAGATTTAATTGATTTAAAGCCCATGTATAATAAATAGCTGCCACCCATGAGTTTTACTAAAAAAAACAGCGTTTTGTTGTTGAGAATGAGCGCTGATACACCTAGGTGTGGAAAATGCCCCATGCACATATGTTGCTGTACACAATCCTAAAACGTTTACAAATGCGTTCTTTCTTCCCAATCTCGTTGCATTATCGATGATAAGGGCCATATTCGGCCCCGGTGAGATGACTAAAAAAATGAAACAATGAAAAAGGTCAGTATTTGATGATTCATTTTACTTTTAGCTCTGAAATTAATTGATTTTCGAGATACAATTCTATTCTGTCAAACTGAGAAAGTTTTCCGACACCCTGTGGAGTGCCTGTGTATATGAGATCACCACGTCTTAGCTGAATGTAGTGACTTAAAAATGAGATTATCTTCTCAAAGCTAAAGATCATATTTTTCGTATTGCCAACTTGTCTTGTTTCGCTATTCAACTTCATTGCAAAGGTTATTGGGTTGTTTATTTTTTCCTTGTTTATGAAGTCAGAGACGTATGCAGCGCCTTTAAATCCTTTCGATAAAAGCCAAGGAAGCCTTTTTCCTTTCAGTTTTGTTTGCAAATCCCGCGCGGTGAGATCAAGACCTATTGCTACGGCATCATAGCATTCTTTTGCTTCTGCCTCCATGATCATGAAAGCGTCCTTTGAGATTTTGAGCACAATTTCAGTTTCAAAATGTATTTCTTTGGAAAAATCAGGGAGATAAATTTCATTACCTAAAACGAGTGAACTTTTTGGTTTGCTAAAGATAACGGGTTCATCTTCAACAACATTGCCTAGTTCATGAACATGTTCAACATAATTGTATCCAACACAGTAGATGTCATTTATCATGGGAGCCCTCCAAATTTTTTATTTTCTCTTTGTATAGGCAAGAGAAAACTTTGCAAACAACATTTTTTCTTATATCGCGTTTTGCGTTTTCTGGAAAAGAAGCATTGTGTGGGTTGATGACTAACCACGATGACAGCTCTTCGCATTATCCTCTTTTGAAGAGTGCCCAATCTTATAGTCTTTGAGATTATTTTAATTTTGATTGCCAATTTTCTGAAATTACTTTATTACTTAAAGAGTGATTTTGCTCGTCTACGCAGCGATTAGTAGGGTCTGAAAGTCCTAAAGTTCGATCATAAATGAGCCCACTCTGTGGGTGTCTCGGAATTATGGGATATTTTTCTATGTCTAGGTGCTATGAGCACTAAAAGCAAAAATCTGTTTCGTATTCAATACTTTCAGGCTCTCGGAATACTAATGCGAGGGTGCTCGCACCCAGCGGGTGGAGCTTAAGAGTGAAAAGCAAAAAGCTACATTTTAACGGCATTTCTATAGGCAAAAAATCGCTTTCAAAGAAAAATGCTGGGAATGTCGTAAAAGCAATTAGGGCATCAATTAGGGATAACTTTTCAACAAATCCAAAAATATGAGAAAGTCTGTGATGGTTTAAAAGAAGCAGATCGTGGAAAACTTATTGTGGCATGTGGAACGGAGAAGATTTTTATCAGCTTTAAGATAGCACAACAAATAACCAGAACTGGCAAGCGTGTTTTGTTTTTCGTGCCTTTTCTGGCTTTGATGTCACAAAACGATAAGAGAATGGATACGCTATACAGAAGTGCCGTTTCGTTCCTTTGTGGTGTATTCTGATACATAAGTTGGCAAGCGTCGTAAAAACAAAGAAGCTGCTGCCGAACTCGATGTCTCAGATCTCGCTCTATCAGCTATCAACTGATGTTCAAAAGCTTTGAAAAAAACAAATAAAGTCTTAGTAAATGCAATGACCGTGGTGTTTGCTACTTACCAATTAATCCAAGTGATTGCGGATGCGCAAAAGAAATACGGTTTATCAGAATTTGATCTGATCATTTGTGAAGCAGCGCAGGTTAAGGCAGATAAAGTAGAACCTTTGGTTGTAGAAGCCAAGGAAGTAGCTGAGACTGCGAAGACAACAGCGGAAGAAGCGAAGAGTGTTGCGGAGCAAGCAAAAGAAGAAGCTGATACGACGAAGTAAGGGCTTGAAAGAGGTCAAGAGTTCATTAGACACGGCGACAGCAACGACAAATTCTGCGAATACAGCTGCCTCTGAGGCAAAAGTGTTAGCGGAAGAAGCGAAGAGTGCATTGATAGAAGTTCAAGAGAAGGCACAGAGGAACAGTGACAGTCTTTCTGAACTTCAAAGTAAGGTAGGTTCTCTTTCCACTAATTTTTTAGAGGATGTGCGTTTTGATCAGCTTTACAGGCTTCTGGAAGCCGATCCGGAAAATAGAAAAGGTCTTTTGTGATCAATGAAGGGGCATGTTTTCGCGTTCATCATGGTGAAGAGAATGGGGGTAGGTACCTCTTTTACTGCATTCCAGGGCGTGGAAGGATGACTTTTGACGAAGATCTTGAAGCAGGAAAGGATTATTATATATATCTCATCTTAAAAGATCAGACGAGTGCGCTATCCTTTGAAATTTCGCAAAATCCAACGGCTCCTGATGGCTATACAGAGGATAATTCTGAAAAGATCGGTGGATTTCATACGCTATGTGCGGATGTTGGTGAGATTGAAGGTCATCTCTTATCGGGTTATCAAGCGGGGGATGTTTTGCCCAATTCTGTTTGGTGTTTAAATCACCGCCCACGTAGTAGTCCAGAAGGGATGGTTTACAATCCGTGGCATAATATTTGGGTTGATATTTATCTTCAATCAGGGACAGGTGTAAATGCAAAGTCTGCCTATGGTGTTCCGATTACAACCAATCGTAGCTATGCGAATCATGCCTTTGATTTTTGGTCTGTTAATAAGAGATTTTTGACGAGTGATGAGTTTTCGCCATGCATGTATGGAAGTAATCAAGCAACCAGTATTGTCGGCAATCAAGCGCCTTCTCCTAAGACGTCTGGAGGACACGTTGATACAAACAATAGACGGATGATTTCGCATATCGGTTGTGAGGATGGTTGCGGTTATGTTTGGCAATATTTGTCTGGTTGTTATCCCGTGACTAAATGGCATACAGGGGAGCAAGGAAGCAGTTTACGTGTAGACATAAATGTTATGTTGGGAGGAGGCGATTGGACTGGTGGCTCTAACAATGATCATCTTGTACGGAATTTTGCGCATTCTCGTTATGTAGAAGATGAAAAAATAGGCGCCCGTGGATGTAGCGAGCCACTTTATTATAATTAGCGCGAGATTGATTAGAACATCATTTTATCCAATCCCACTTTTGTGGGGCTTTTTTTATGGAGCGTCAGATGAGAAAGATATCGAAAGAAGGATAGGCACTTCATCGTGAAGTTTTAAAATCAAAGCTTTTTCTACTAAACTCATGATCTCAACCAGAGCAGCACAATCTTATCACTCATATTTTCATGCCTAGAAAATTGAGATAATGCCATCCATAAATCGCATAAGAAGTTAGTATTTACCTTCATTGCACACCTCCATGGATTTTTCTCTCAAACATGCCGCCAATCCTTTAGGTGTGATTTTTGTTGAAGGCAGCACCTTTTCTGTTCCATCCGGTTTTTGAATGGTGATGGCAGAACAGTCCATGAATCCTTTTTTGATTTTATCCTGATTAAAGGTAACAATGGACCACTTGGAGCACGTCGATACACCCAATCATTTTTACGCAAGTAATCTGTTAAATCCTTTGGTCTTATCTCCAACATCTTCGCGGCTTCAATCAAACCAAACAAACCATCAGAGCGTTTTAAGCCTTCTAAAGCTTTTGCTTTTGGTGCTAATTCTGAAATAACATAGTTTTTCTGCTTAATTTGATTTTGTAGATGATTTAAGGCGCCAAATAATACTTCGGGTTTGGAGTAATCAATTTGTGGAATAGCTACTTGTCTTTCCAACTCTTTCCAACGGTCAATTATCTTTGCTCGTAAGGCAGTGCTGTAACTAGAAACAAGAATTAAGCATTCACGCTTTGGCAGGTTATAACAAGGGCGGCTTTCACCTTTGTTATCAAGGTAGTGCCCACCAAAATCAACCTCCTTAAATTTGAGGGCGTTAAGTTCTTCAAGCGTTTTCTTGATGTCACGCATAATATCGTCATGCCTTTTGCCACATAATTCAGTAATTTTAATAATGGTATTCATAAAGAATTCTTAGATGTTAGACGTTCCTTAATGACATTCTAAAAGAGTGCTGGGCACTAAGAAACACGGCATCTAGTCCGTCGTTACGCCTTTCCCCGAAGGGGGTATATGGCATAGCCACACCTGACAAAGCTATTATATGCATGTAGCACACAATGAGTTAAAGCTTTTAAATTGCGGAAGATTAGTTATTTCGGCAACTAATCCGCTAGTTGTTTTAAGGTGTTTTTGAGGCACCTGATTCGAAAATACCTATTACTATAGAATTTTCCAGCAACAAGAATTACTTTTTGCTAAGAAAACGTTTCACATATTGTACAGTGTACATATTGAAATTATTATTTATCAATGAGCTAAGTGTAAAATGTACAGTCAAATTGAAAATTCTGTCGTTAGCGATAGTTCGCACTAGTCTGCCCCGCAACGAAGCCAACCCGCTGGGAAGTACATTTTGAATTGATTTTATTGACTTTTTTATGGAAAAAACAAAACATAAGTGATAATCTGTTCTTAAAATTGCAATCAAAGTGTATAATACATAACTCATAAGGATATGGAATAGATAGATAAAGCTTAAGAACATAATTTAGCTTTTCTTGTTGGCAGCGTATTCTTGACGAGCAAGTTGGCACTGTATATTGGCAATTAATCTCTCATTAGCTTTTTTACAATAGCACTTGCAATTTCTGGCTTAGACATCACTTTAGCAATTGAAGGTCCTTCTTGTTTTGCAATGGGGAATTGATCTCCATCCGCTCTTTGAAATACATTACCATTCAGCTTTTTTAATTCAACACGCTTTGGAAAACTCCCATCCTTGATAAAAACATGGGCAAGATTTGTTCTTTTGCTTTAAAAAATTTAAGAGGTATTGGTGTTCCAGAACCAATGATATCTGTCTCAAGAAACCTTGCTGTTGCCTTTTCTTTAATATAAACACCTCTTCTTATACGCTTTATTTGGGCTGATGAGATGTCTGCAACTTGCTTTTCAGTAAAGCGTTCAACTGTTTTACTGCGGTGTTTAGAGCATTACGCAAAGCCCAATTAAGGCGTGGTGCTTGAAGACTGGTGAAGGTATCCTTTACCTGTTGAAGATACCATTTTGGGTAGATGATTAACTTCAACTTCTAAGCCTTTTTAAGAGTAGGTGTTGATGATTGAGAGACCTTAGATGCTTTTGGTTTTTCGAGAGAGGTTTCTTCAGTCATTGGTTCAGATGATGTTTGTGTGGCTTCTTGTTCTATCTGCTTAATTTGTTCAATTGCTTTGTCAGGCTTTGCTACCATCTTGGCCTCAACAAGAAGTTTTGCAGCATTGGCGCGCTTGAGACGTGCGTAGATCTAATTAGAAACTTCAACAAATGGATTATTGGGTGTTGATGGTTCAAAGCGAACAGTGCTTTTATTGTCTCCAACAACACACATTGGCTTAGTGATGACAGCTTTCATCATTGCTTCTTTTGAGTCATAATTAATGACATCATTAGTCAAATATTGATTTTTATTCTGTGAAAAATTGTTTAGCCGATTGTCAACAGAAAAAATCATGATCTTATGCTTTTTTATTTTTTACCTAAAGTTGGTGTTTTTAAACATTAAAAATTGTAGAAAAAATTCAAGTAAGAAATGTTGATAACTTTGCTAAGACTTCGCCCATTACGCGCTACTATATCTAAAGAACGCGGTTGGTCGCAGCGTATCACACCTGTTTATGCAGCCCTGTTCCCACCAATGAAACAGCAAAGCCTGCTATTCTAGCAAAATTTCCTCCACTCGTAATGGGCAAAACAATGAGTGTTTTTGTTAAACGATTAAACGTCTCCGGTGACACAATCAGTACAGGACGCATTCCTTTTTCTCATAGACAGAGGTTGGGTCAAGCGATACAAACCCAATTTACCCCGCTTCATTACAAGAGCTCTCTCCCAACAAGCTTAGCATCAAACCACTCTACATCTTTATCCGCAAAATCGTCCGAAGTATTACATTGGGCTAACAATTCTTCAAGAGTGTAATTTTGCGATATCTATAGCCAAACCCACTTGCATATTTCAGTAAGATGAAGAACATCAAGCAATGCAGGCGGTGTAGAGAGCATAACTGATCCTCCAACTTTACGTAATTTCGTTGTATGCATAAAACGCCCTCTCTAATATTATATAAAAATATAACATAAAGCCCATGATTCAATAGCTTTTTATGCTTTTGTGTAAATGTTTAAGAAGCGCATTTAGAGCAATACGCAATATACTCTGAATAAAGTCAATATTTTTTATCTCTCTGTTGATCTCGTCTATAAGAGGTTCGTAATTGAGAATGCTTTTCGGAATATCACCACCGTAAACCCATGCTTTTACTTGCGCTTTGGTACAAAAATCTGCATTCTTAGGTGTTTTGTAATACTGACCACCATAAAACTTTTCACACTCTCTTGTGCCGTCTTCGTATTCGTAGAGGTTGTAAAAATACTCCTCTGTCCCATCCCCCATGGGGCATACCCACTGCCGTTGCAACAAACCTCTTTCGCATGGGTTGTTTATGGTTTTTTAAGAATAGATGTTTTAAAATGAACATGCTTTAATCCTAATTTTACAAATTTGTCTATTTGCCTCAAATTTGACCGTACAGAGCGTTTTATATGATAGATTTTTTATCATAAAATCTTTAAATCACTCTGTACGGTGCCATTTTGTCGATTTAAATGCACATCCAATCACAAAATGATCAGCAATTTTCACTAGTTTGCTAACCTGCAATGTTTTTCACTTGCTTTTCAACCAACGTGAGTGGTCTTGAATTCTCTCTCATTGCCTTTTCTTTCAGCCTTTTTTCACGGGTGTTCAAAACAGCCTGGTGTACAAGATTGGCTTTTGTCAAAAGACTATTTTCCAAATCACGACATAATTTTACTAACTCACGAGTGTTTGGAAAAAACGTATCCGATAAACCTTCTACCTCATCGCATAAAATCCGTTTGACCACTGTCATCAGTGACCATGCAGAGACATTTTCCAAAACCATTCCATAGGTAAGCGCCATACCTTCATGATCTGCCTGTTGCGAAATTTTTTGAACCACACGAAAGCATCCAAATTGCCTTGGTTATGTCCTCTTTACTCACTTTTATTGAAAACAATTCGTGAAGTTGATCACACGCTTCTAAGGCAATCGCTTCCTGCTGTTGTGTCAATGCTTGCCACTTTTCAAAACTAAAGGAAACTCCGGAGTTATCATCTCGTGAATGTGTTTCAAAGTGACCTCGAGGCCCGATATCAAGGATACTGTCTGAGATGCGTTCATCTACACTTTTTTGCCTTTGAGAGTGATTTCCATAGTTTTTTCCGTTCTCTAAATCCTCGATAGCTTTTTGCACCCAGTTGCGCCACATTGCTTTCCAATCCGTTTTGCGTGCATCTTTGCCTGTTCTAGCTTTCCAAAAATCTCGAAATTTTGCCATTTCGGCTTTGACACGCTCTGGAGGCAATCCCTCTTCGATTGCGAAATCATAAACAGATTCGAAATCATCAGGGGTACGACAGCCACTGTCATTTCTAACCCGTTTAGCTTTTTCGTAATGTTCTCTTGCTCGTGAATGGAAGGTTGTTTTTCTACACCCGTTTCGATTTGCTCTGATGTGGTCTCAACAGCAGCAACCTCTGTTGGTTCGTCAACCTGTTCGTTTGTTTCTAAATTTTCAGAAGCAGTTTTTTTTGCTAACTAAAATGATAGTTTTAGTTTATATATATTCTTATTCTGTTTCTTTATAGCTTGGTTTTGCTTAGCGTTTGCTTCAGCAAAATCATTAAAGTGTTTTTATAGCGTTTTTTATTGTGCACCTTTTTTCCAGCCTCACTATGAATTTGCGATATGTGCACTTTTTTATCAGTAAAATCTTTTAGCTCTTCTTCAACGCGCGTATTCGACAAACCATTATCTTTCTCAATAAGTTTATCATTCTTTATGAGATATTCGACAATAGTTACAAACTTTTTTGCGAGCAATTGCAAGCGCGGGCAAGCATTTCAAAATCTGTTTTAATTGGTGCTTTTTTGTCATACATGCGAATGAAAAGCGTTATATAAATGCCCCTTTGCTCTCATGTCATTCCATCGATCTCACTGTTCCAGTCATTCAAAAGGAATCTTATCCATGGCATTGCATTAGACATGCGCATTTCCTTCTTTAACTAAATATAAAATTGCTAAAGCATTTGCTTCGTTGTCATCTTTTGGATTGTATCCTTTTGCACACACCGTCTTAATCATCTCTTCTTGTGAGGCATTGACTTTATCTGTTGTGATCTTCATTTTTGTAAGCCATTGCTGAAAACGCAAATAGCGCATACTATCGCCTTTAAAACGACAAAATTCAAAATTGACAAGTGCTACTTGTTATACTGCTGTCTACACGAGAAATCGCCCAGCCTGTCTTAGATCTAGATCAAGGCAGAGAACGGTTTGTGTATTGATGATCATCTTCCCCCATGAAGGCTGTTGCGTATTTATATGTGCGCTATGACAGAGCGTGTTGTGATTGCCTGTCTTGAAAAAATGGTCGTGAGAAAGTACTTGAAACTACTTTTGGGCCAATTTTTTACTGCCATTCGAGGAAAAATAATCTTAGAAGCAGTTGATTTTCGAATTAACTCTTCTTGTTTTTGAATCACATCTTTTTGTGCACGTATTTTTTCAGCTTCTTTATCTATTATTTTGTCTTTTGCATCTATCTCTTTTCTGAGCTTTTGCGTCGTTTTACAAGAGTCATGAAGAGTATAAGCCAATCCCAAATTAGCAATACTGATTGCCTCTCCATCCTATAAAGACGAGGAGGAGGTCAAAGTGCTAAAAAGGTACCTCAAAAAGCAGCAATGATTCGTATTTTAGTACCACCGCGGTGCCGTCTTATAGCGTTATAATAAAGTTACGAAAGGTGGTTTAGAAGGTGCTTTAATTTTTTTTGACTTTTAATAAATCATTGGAAAATAAGAGAGATTAAGATAATCTGGTGCGGACGGCGGGACTTGAACCCGCAAGGTCTTCGACCGGCAGATTTTAAGTCTGCTATGTTTACCGTTTTCATCACGTCCGCGATGTGAGTTCTCTCATAAGCTATATCTTTTATTGAATCAAGAATTAATGACAAAAGAAACATTTTTCATTTTTTAGTGAAATTTTGACTGACAATAGTTTCCTTTATCGATAGAAAAAGCTTTTATAATGTAAATAAAGTATGAAATGATTAGTGTTATGAGTCAATTTATTCAAGACGTCACAAAAGCTATGGTGGGATTGCATCACGTGTTTGCTGAAACACCACTTCAAAGAAATGATTTTCTTAGTCAAAAGTATGATGCAGAAATTTATTTAAAGCGTGAAGATTTAACACCGGTGCGGTCTTATAAGATTCGTGGTGCTTTCAATTTTGTTTCAGAAATGCTTAGCTGTATATCACCAGATTCTGCATTTGTTTGTGCTTCAGCGGGGAATCACGCGCAAGGGGTTTCTTTTGTTTGTCGTTATTTTAAACGTAAAGGCGTGATTTTCATGCCTATGACAACGCCACAACAAAAAATTGAAAAAACACGTATTTTTGGTAAAGAATTCATTGATATTCGTTTGGTTGGTGAAACATTTGATCAATGTTATGAAGCTGCGCAATCCTTTGTCGTAGAGAGCGGTGGTGTAATGGCTCCACCTTTCGATGATATTCGCATTATTACAGGGCAGGCAACAGTGCTTTGTGAAGCTGCTTTACAATGGAAAAAACTCAATGGAGAAAGTGAGCCAGATTTGATGATTGTGCCAGTAGGGGGTGGTGGTTTGGCAAGTGGAGTGAGCAAGTTTTTACATGAATATGGTTGGAAAACAAAGCTTCGTTTTGTTGAGCCGCAAAGAGCTGCAAGTTTGCTTGCTTGTTTGGAGAGTGGAAAACGCGTCAAGCTTGAAAGCATTGACACTTTTGTAGATGGTGCTGCTGTGGCTGAAATTGGTGCTCTAAACTATACAATTCTAAAGCAATTTCCCCCTGATTCTGTCATTACGGTTCCTGAAAACCGCGTTTGTTCTACGATGGTTGAAATGCTTAATGTTGAAGGTGTGGTTCTTGAACCGGCTGGTGCTTTATCGGTTGATGCGCTTAACAGTATTCCTCCTCAAGAGTTAAAGGGGAAAAAAATTCTTCTCGTTATTTCAGGAGGTAATTTTGATTTTGAGCGTTTGCCAGAAATTAAAGAGCGTTCTTTACGTTTCCAAGGGTTGAGAAAATATTTTATTTTTAGTTTTCCGCAACATCCTGGTGCATTGCGTCATTTTCTTTCCACATTATCACCAGATGATGATATCGTACGTTTTGAATATCTTAAAAAGTCAGCGAGAAACTTTGGTTCTGTATTGGTTGCGATTGAAACAAAAAAATACGGTAATTTTTGTCTTTTAGAGGAAAAATTTCAAGCGTTAGGTTGGCGTTATCGTGATATTACTGATGATCAAACGTTATTTGATTTTGTTATTTGAGAAACTGAAATTTTACTAAAACAAGAAGTATAATGATGAAACCTATTTTTTATTCGGTGCTGAGTCTATTTTTCTTTTTGATTGTTAATCAACAGAGTTTAGCATCTCAGCCAACAATAGTACAAAAAGATGAACTTTCAAGAGTCGTTGTTGATGTCAATAATGCTATAAAAAATGGGGATTTTATGCCTATTTCTCGTTATATGCCTGAGCGGCTTTATAAAGAGATGGCACATCGATTGAATACAACAGAGAGTGCTTTACGTAGTGATTTTCTTCAACAGTTGCATAAGAAATTTGAGGGGTTGCCTTCTGGTGCTTATTATTTAGATAAAGAAAATATAGAGTATTTACAAACTGATAACGGTACTTTGTATGCTTTAATTCCAACAGATCTTGAGATGAAAGATCGCATCATTCAATATAAAACTTTGGCGATTTTTGATAAAAACCAATGGTATTTAATTTATGGCGGTCAAAAAACTTTACAAAATCCAGTTTTTCTCGAGATTTATCCTGATTTTATCAAGGTACATTTACCGATGGACACAATCATCAAAAAGTAAACGATCTAAATATTGTTTTTATTCATGATAAATGTATTTCGTAAAGTTCTTGCTTTTTTATCATAATCCAAAGATAATAGAGATGAAGGCATTTAGGCTGGTTTGTTGGCTTTTTGTAAAGTGAAGTTTATACGCCTTTATCTTGATTTCAAGGTGTTCATGAGTTGCGCAAGCCGCTTTTTAGGCGTTGCTTCATTTAAAATGTCAGGGATTTCTCTTGCGCGGATTCTTGAGTGGAGAGTTCAGATGGTTACTTCTTTTGAGTTCTTCAGCTAAGGAAAGATTTTATTTTGCCTATAAAAGAAGAAAATGTTTTTACAAAGTTAGGTTTGCCTACTCTTTTGATTAAAAATTTACTCATTGCTGGGATGAGTAAACCTAAACCTATACAAGAACAAGCTATTCCAGTGATGTTGAAAGGACACGATATTTTAGGTGTTGCTCAGACAGGCTCTGGAAAAACTTTGGCATTTAGTTTGCCTATTTTAAGTCAGATTTTGGCTTTAGGTGATAAACGCTGCCCTAAAACTGCACGCGCTTTGATTTTAGCTCCAACGCGCGAACTTGCTGTTCAGATTGATGAAGCGATTCGCACTGCGGCGAAAGGAGCACATCTTTCAACATGTCTTATTTTTGGGGGCGTATCACGTTTAAAACAAATTAAACGTATGGAAGCAGGTGTGGATGTTTTGATAGCGACTCCAGGGCGTTTGAGAGATCTTGTTCGTGAAAAGTGTGTTGATCTTTCCCAATCTCGTTTTTTGATTTTGGATGAAGCAGATCGTATGTTGGATATGGGGTTTATTCATGATGTTAAGCAAATTGCAAAGCTTTTGCATCAAGAGCGTCAGACAGCACTCTTTTCTGCAACAATGCCGAGGGAAATTGCTGTGCTTGCAAAATGTTTACTCAATGATCCGGTTAAAATTGAAGTTGTTCCTCAAGGTACTACGGCTGTAGAGATTTGCCAAAAATTATATTGTGTTCCTACGAATGAAAAAAAGAATGTTTTAAGTAAACTTTTGACAAATCCAGCTTTTGATTCGGTTATTGTTTTTACTCGAACTAAACATGGGGCAGATGCTGTCACACGTAGTTTAGAAAAGGTAGGATATTTAGTCGCAACAATTCATGGAAATAAATCACAAGGTGCTCGCCAGTCTGCTTTAAAAGCTTTTCGTGAAAGATCTGTGCAGATTCTAGTGGCAACAGATATTGCTGCACGCGGTATTGATATACCAGGGATAAGCCACGTTATTAATTACGACTTACCAGATGAAGCTGAAAGTTATGTACATCGTATTGGTCGTACAGGACGTAATGGCGCATCTGGTGTAGCACTTACGCTTTTTGATGAGAAGGTAGAAAGGTCCCGCTTGCGTGCTATAGAGCGCTTGATTCGTATGAAATTGGTGGCTGAGGCTGTTCCAGAACAATTTGCAGCGTTTCCAGAAAAGCCAATTGTACGAGAAAGTAAAGAAAAAGAAAACGATAAGGAACGCCGTTTTAAAAAATCTAAACATCAAAAACAGTTTTTAGGTCGAAAAGATGATACCGCACAGTTGCAGCGGAAGAATTCTTCACCTCAAAATGAGAGGCATAAAAAAGCAAAAGCAGTAGTAAAGCGTGCAAAGCCTCTTCGTTTTCGAAAATCAGTTAAGAGGGCTGCTTAGATAAAGTCTTGAAAAAAGATCATGTACTGGAGATTTTTTACTTTTGTTGATGAAAAGAGCTATAAAATACTCTTGTCAAAGTAAGAAGATCCTTTAGAGGTTTTCATTTTTTAGAAATGAAAACTTCTAACTTTTTGGATTTATTAAAAATCTTTATTGTAGAGGCAATTATTTATTTGCTTTATTCCCATTTTTTTAAATGGGAATAAAAGTAGATTTTATTTATATAAAATTATTTTTATAAAGGATGTGTTTTATCTTTAATGATAACTTTTAATTTTAAAAATTGATGTCTAATAATAACTCATTGTTTTATATATTTAATAATTCACTATATCGTATTTTTTTCATTTTTAAGTTATTTATGCGGATCAATCAAAAGTATTCGCTTGCACGTTATGTGTGAAGTTGTCATATAAATAAACATTTGAAAAATAAATAAAATAATTTTTATAAACTCTTTCAAAGGCAATGGGGGATTGCTGAGATTGAGAGTTGGAAAATAGTATGATGGTATGGCTTTTATTATAAATAAAGATGGGGCTGATCAATCGATTTCATTTTATACCATTTACGGGGGTGTCATTGTGAAAGAGTCTTGGGGGATTTAAGAGATATCTCTTTAAAAAAGCATGTGACTGCATAATACAATAGCGAGAATGTCATGATTTCTGAAGGCTTTCTCAAGATTCTTAACAATTTAGCTCGTTATCTTGGTTTTTACTGTAAAACACTATTATTTGGGGGGATATAAAGTATTTGGGGCTATAAAGCCTATAAGATTTTATGTATTAAATGTTTTATGACAGTGTGGTGAACAAGGCAAGGTTGTTTGTAAAGCGTTGAAGTGGCTAGCAGGAGGC
This sequence comes from Bartonella sp. AP30XZML, assembly GCF_042195945.1. Taxonomy (NCBI): domain Bacteria; kingdom Pseudomonadati; phylum Pseudomonadota; class Alphaproteobacteria; order Hyphomicrobiales; family Bartonellaceae; genus Bartonella; species Bartonella sp. AP30XZML. The sequence continues at coordinate 25,049 of NZ_JBHIPJ010000101.1, forward strand.
AACCTATTAGATAAGACGTTGGAGTGTTTACAGACTTGTTTTATGTTTTTTGCTTTTAGGATGGGGAGGAGGTTATGTGGGGTGTATGGAGATAATATATGACCTTGATTATTGTTTCTTCCATTTTTCAAAATGATTGCTTCATGAGCAGGTTTTTAAGTTTAATTTCTTTATTGAGTATAAATCATTCTTTCTTTGGAAAAAAAATATGAGACAGTTTCATTGCTGATGGAGCTTAATAATTCATCTTTGATGAAAGAAATCGTAATTTATAATTTATAATGTGCAAATAATTGCAGTGCCCTCTTATAGAGGTGCGGTGGTTTGAGAAAAGTAATCTTATTTGTGCTATTTTAAAATGAATCAATAGTTTTTTGCGTTCATTGCAAAAAACACATCCCGTAGGATATTGCGTTTCTATTTTATTGCAAAAATCCTATTCCATTACTTTTATTAACGAATCCCTCATGTCTAAAAACTTTAGAAAAAACAATAAATTACGTAGAATAAAAGAAAAGTGGCTCCCCGGGCCGTTCTAATTGATTTTAATAAAATCAACATATTAATAAAATATAAGGGAATATTGTAGGTATTGTTTTTTTTAAGTTTTTTTTGCTTCTATCCCTAACTTTTTTGGAGCTTTTTTATTGCTTCAAGAGCTAATCTTTTACGATCTGCGCTCTTTGTATAAAGAGATGCCATTTTATCTTCTGTCCAGCCAAAAATTGCTTTCAATTGTGAAACTGTTGCACCAGAGTTAGCTGCGCGTGTTGCTGCTAATTTTCTCAATCCATGGGCTGATTTTTTAATACCTGCTGTATTACATGCTTCACGAAACAGGTTGCCAAAACTTTCTTTTACGAGCTTATTTCCATTTTTCCCGCAAATGAATGTTTCATTTCCAATAGGACCAATTTTAAGGGTTTCTGCTAATTCAGGCAAAATGGGTAGAAAAACATCTGTTTTAAATTGGCTCTTTTCTGTTTTCAGATGAATGATATTATCATTAACATCTTTCCAACCAATGCGAACGGCATCACCACGGCGTAAGCCCGTATAAAGAAGCACATCAACCCATACGCGTTCATGGGTACCATGTGACCAGCGTTGGTAATATTTCTCAACATCATCTTCTGTCCAAACAGCGAATCCGTCTTTATTGCTAAGAGCTGGTCTTTTTACTCCTATTGTTGGATTATTTTCCAAAAGTCCTTGGTCAATTGCCCAATTAAAAAGCCCATTAAGAGCTTTCAAAAAATTTTGAGCAGCTGATGGTGTTTCTTTACGCCGTTCAACACCGGCTATAATATGTTTTTTTTCAATTGCTTTGTATGGAATATTTCCTATGCTATCACATACCTTCATAAGGAGGAGTTCTCTTTGTCTTTTAGTAGCTTTAGCAAGGCTATGCCAATTGACGCTATTAAAATATTGTTTAAGCAGCCATGCAAATGACCCTTCAATCAGTTTTCCGGTTTTAGGTTTTGGAGGGATTATGCCTTGTAATTCGGCAAGTGCGCTTTTGTAGTTGTCAACAAACTCTTGCGTTCCATAGGTTCCGCGTATTCTAATACGTTTTCCATGACCAATACGTACATACCATATGATTTTGTTATGGCGTGTGACTTCTTTTAGAAGATAGGGGGGGCGTGGTTTAGGCATAAGCAATTTTACATCTTAGAGAGTGCGATTTCGTAATATTCATTCTTTGACAAATCTAAAAGTGTGTCTGGATGTGCTGTTGAGTTTGGTAATGGGATATCTGCTTTCAGATAGATAAGCAGTTCACCGGTAGGTTTGATTTCTATGAGTTCGCATTTTTGCTTTTTTGCTTCTCTTAAAGCTCGTGCAATGTCTGCTTGCGTTATGATAGCTTTACGAGGCGCCATATCTTTTCTCCTACATTGAGACGCAATTCACCCATTTCGTGAATCACGCATGACTTGAAAGTGTTAAGAAGGGTGGTGGTGCTAGGAGGCATTTGTGAAGAGAAGCACCTCCATATGTAAAAAATCTGTAAGTTTATTTTTTAGATGTGTTTAATTTCATATTTCCAATCAGGCAATTGAGTAAGAGCTAATGCGAGTTGTCCTCTATGACACATGCATACATTGGCTTCAAAACAGGTGATTGCAACGCGCTTTTTGTTTAAAAAAATTTGATATAATTTGTTTATTGCACAAAAATTATTCTTGAGAGTTGTATTTTGATAATTTTTAAAAAGGCGGTCATAATCTTTTTGTGTTTTCAAATTTCTTCGTTTTTCAGAAGCAATTCCAAGTTCAGGCATATGCATATATTCAATATCTATGTTGCTCACAGCTTTCTCTAATCGTCTTTTCGAAAATCCGTGTTTTCTACTTATTGGATTTTTACGAACATCACATAAAGTTTTGATATTGTTTTCTATGAGACAACTAAGATAATTCTCAAGGGACCTACCTTCATAGCCAATGGTAAAAAAACAAAATTCCTCATCTTTAGCAGGCTGTATGATAATATGTTTGATGTTACACACGTTTAATTTCCTTATGTAAAAGGGCGGGGGTGCTCGTAGATATGCGGGGAACAAAGCACCCCCATAAGGTTAAGCAGCTTTTGTTGAGAGTTGTTTTATCTCTCGTTCTATCTCTGCTAAAAAGGTTTCAACAGCTTGATTGATCTGTTCAATTTGTTGATCATCACGGAGAACACGCTTGACTTTCATGCGCAAGTGAAAGAATTCTCCCGTAAAACGTGGATCATAACTTACGAAATCACACCACTTTCGTTCTGTACAAGCCATTTGGAATTGCATTTGCGCGTGATATTCTGGTTTGATTTCGTCACCTATACAAAAGCGCATATGTGTTACTGATCTCGGGCATTTGACTTCGATTAAACCGTCTTCTCCAATGAGACCATCAGGGCTAGCCCCCGCCATTTCTATTGTGGGGTGTTGGATAAAGCCGCATTTTGTTATATCGGCATCATGAATGAAGCCATATTCTCTCAAGGCATCTTCTTCATGTTCGATACCCCATCTCATATCTTCAGTTTCATAATAGGGGCTTGTTTCTCTTGTTAAGCGTTCTGTTATGAGTTTGATTTTGTAGTCTTCATATTTGCTCGTAGGCAATCCTTTTGTAGTTTTATTGAGTATGTTGTAAATGTTTGATGCGGTGACTTTACCCAAGCGTGCTTGGAACCATTCTGCTGTTCTTTGTTCCATCTCACACCGCCGTTCTTTGTTCTTGTGGTCCATATTCGATATCTTGGACGTGAATATATTCGGCATCTTGTATAGGCGCCTCTATTTGCTTTTGTTGTAGGAAAGATTGTTCTTTTTCATGCTGTCTCTTTTGCAAAACATCCAAAATCCTTTGTGCTACTTCATCAGGAAGATCTTCAAGCCTGTCGACTTGTGCATAATCAAGCACTTTTTCTTCTTCTGTTTGAGTGATGTTTATTAATTGTTTGATTTGCATAAGCACATCATAAGAAACTAACTTCGTTTGTACGTTATGGTTTGTTTCATTGATACGTTTTGCTTCATCTTCTTCATAAATACCGGAAAGCCCGAAAGCATAGCGAGCACATTGTATAGTGGCTTTATGACGCAACATACGGGCTGGGTATTTTTGCCAAGTGTCACTTTTTTGTTCGCATTCTTTGAGATATTCGGTGACTTCGATAGGGTCTTTAATGCCTTTGAGACGAATAGCACATTTGATAGCAATGAGATTCCCGTCTTTATCGAGTTGATCTTGAAAGGTCATGCCATCAAAGTCAGGATTTGATTTGATGATTTTTATCCAACCGTCGATAGAAACAACGGGTATGATGCCGCCGCCTTTTTTAGGGAGAGCATAGATTTCTTTTGTTAAAGGG
>NZ_JBHIPJ010000102.1:0-105001 GCF_042195945.1 Bartonella sp. AP30XZML
GCTGCAAAAAAGCGTTCCTCACAGCTCTCAGGGATAGCTACCCATATCAAAACCCTTGATGAAAAAATGGGAGGGCTACAAGCATCTGACTTAATTATCCTTGCAGGGCGCCCTGGTATGGGGAAAACCTCTCTGGCGACCAATATTGCTTTTAATATTGCCAATGCTTGCAAGCGTCATGATAATAGCCAAGAAAATGAAGGGGGTATTGTTGGTTTCTTCTCACTTGAGATGTCAACAGAACAGCTTGCAACTCGTATTATCTCAGAACAAATAAAGGTTTCTTCTTCTGATATGCGTCGTGGTAATATCTCAGAAGAGCAATTTACCAACATCATTTACGCAATGCGTTCCTTACAAACAATCCCTCTTTATATTGATCAAACGGGGGGTGTATCCCTAGCACAATTGGCCGCCCGTGCAAGGCGTCTTAAACGACAACATGGTCTAGATGTCTTGATTATCGATTATATCCAACTCATGACAAGCGGTTCAAAGCGTTCATTAGAAAATCGCGTTCAAGAAATTACAGCCATTACCACCGGATTAAAAGCACTTGCAAAAGAACTCAATATTCCCATCATTGCTCTGTCACAACTTTCGCGTCAAGTTGAAAACCGAACCGATAAACGTCCACAACTCTCCGACTTACGTGAATCTGGTTCAATCGAGCAAGATGCCGACATTGTTTTGTTCGTTTATCGTGAAGAATACTATCTCAAAAATGNAGAGCTTTAAATACCCTTTGAAAGGTCTTTGAAGATCCTTTGAGAACCCCTTAAAAACTCTTTGAGAAAAAATAAATTGGTACAAAACCTAGTGGCAAAATATACAAAACCCGCTGGCAAGCTACAGCTGGCAAGCTACATACAGGCAAGCTACAGCTACAAGCTACAACAAACAAGTAATGGTAGCGGAGGAGGGATTTGAACCCCCGACACAAGGATTATGATTCCTCTGCTCTAACCTACTGAGCTACTCCGCCAAAATAAGCAATCATAATTGCCAATAATTACATCTTTTGCGGATATAAGGGGTAGAATAGTAAGATGTCAAGCATCGTTTTTAAGCTTTTCTCTTGTCATTCTATTTTATCCTCGATATGTAAAAGTGTAATTTTCATATGATAAAGTAAGGTAAGGCATGAAAATGGTGCCACGTGTAGCGGTTTTAGGATGCGGTCATTGGGGTGAAAATCATATACGGACACTCCACTCTCTCGGGGCTTTAGCAGCAGTTTCTGATATTGATAATGATCGTGCTGCTAGTTTTGCAACACTGTATGGTGTAGAGGTTGTTACACCAGATGATCTTTTTACGCATCGAGATATTGATGCGCTGGTATTAGCGTTGCCGCCACAATTGCATACGCAAAATGTGCTCCGTGCTGTTAAAAATGGTAAAGATGTTTTGGTGGAAAAACCAATAGCCTTGAATGTTTCTGATGCTAAACGCCAAGTTCAGGAGGCTGAGGCCTATGAGCGAGTTTTTATGGTGGGCCATATTTTGCGTTTTCATCCAGCTTTTGAAAAAATGTGTGAATTGGTGAAAAACGGAGATGTGGGAGATGTGCGATATATTTATTCTCATAGATTAGGCTTTGGAAAATTTCACACACACAGTGATGCTTTATGGGATCTTGCCCCTCATGATCTCTCAATGATTTTGGCGTTGACAGGATGTGAACCTTCCGAAATTCGCGGTGAGGGGGCTGCTGTCGTTGATCAGATTTCTGATTTTTCTCATATTCATATGATTTTTCCAAATGGCGTGCGTAGTCATCTTTTTACTTCACGCTTGAGTTCTTATCGTGAGAGGCGTTTAATTGTTGTTGGAACAAAGGCTATACTCGTTTTTGATGATATGGAACCGTGGAGTCGTAAATTGGCAATGCACTATTTTGCCGTTTGGAAAGAAAATCAAGAGTGGGCTTTTAGCATGGATGAGCTGAATTACATTGATGTTTGTGAAGATTTGCCGCTTACTTGCGAATTACGGCATTTCCTCCATTGTATTGAAACGCGTCAATCACCTCGTACAAATGGTGATGATGCTATTGCGGTTTTACGGATTTTAACAGCTGCTGATGTCAATTATGATAGATAAAAGAGATAGGTAGCGCTTTTGCATTCTTGTGATGATCAATGGAGTTAATATGCAATTCATCGACCTTGGGGCGCAGCGTGCGCGTATTGAAGATAAAATTAATTTTGCAATTGCGCATGTAGTCGCTAGTGGTAAGTATATTTTGGGACCAAAAGTAACAGAATTTGAAGAGAAATTGGCAGAATATCTTGGCGTTAAACATGTGATTGCATGTGCTAATGGAACAGATGCTTTGAAGATGCCTCTTATGGCTAAAAATATTGGTCCAGGGGATGCTGTTTTTTGTCCTAGTTTTACATTTTCAGCAACGGCTGAAGTGGTTGCTTTGGTGGGGGCTAAACCTGTTTTTGTTGATGTTTTACCTGATACATTCAATATTGATGTTGAAAAACTTTCTCACGCTATCGAAATGGTAAAAAAAGAGGGACGTCTAAAGCCAAAAGCTATTATTGCCGTTGATTTATTTGGGCTTTCTGCTGACTATGTGCAAATTGCTCAAGTGGCTGCAAAGGAAAATCTTTTTATAATTGAAGATGCTGCTCAATCTATGGGGGGGAGAAGCGGTAATACTATGTGTGGTGCTTTTGGTGATGTGGCTGCTACAAGTTTTTATCCTGCAAAACCATTAGGATGTTATGGCGATGGAGGCGCTATGATGACCAATGATGATCATTTTGCAGAACTTTTACGCTCTATTTTGTTTCATGGTAAAGGTGAAACGCAATATGACAATGTACGTATTGGTATGAATTCGCGCCTAGATAGCATTCAGGCTGCAATTTTACTAGAAAAGTTTGCAATTTTTGAAGATGAAATGGAAAAGCGTGTGGAAATTGCTCAACGCTATTCCAATGGCTTAAGAGATATTGTTACAGTTCCAGAAATAGGAGAAAATATTCGTTCTGCTTATGCACAATATACGATTAAGGTAAAAGAACGGGATAAATTAAAAGATTTTTTACAAAAAAATTCTATCCCTACAATGATTTATTATAAAACTCCTTTACATCAACAGCCAGCTTATAAACACTTCCCTTATGTAAAAGATTCCCTTTCTGTTTCAGAGTCTTTAGGAGAGTGTGTTTTAAGTTTACCAATGCATCCTTACTTGACACAAACGGATCAGGATATGATTATCAAAAAAATAAGAGATTTTTATCACTCTTGAGAGCGTGTTTTTATCCTTAAAATTATGGTCAAAGCTTTATTGGTGATCCATCTTAGAAGGTATTTTTTGTTAGAGTGTGTGGCCAATGTTTTGGTATTATTTCCTTTCTAGGACCTATGAAATGTTGTCCTTTAGAGCGGTGATATGATTAGAAAGTGAAGCTTCTAGACAAGAAGATATTTTTTAACAGAACTGTATGGGCTAAGAAACTTTGTCCTTTAGCTTAGCAAAAAAGTCACGTTTAATAAAAAGGATTTGGGTTATGAAAGTTACAATGAACCTTTGTTGATTTTACTCTTCATTTAAGGTGTTTTAAAAGATAACTTATTTAACGGGGATTTTGGAGAGAAAAGTTATTTTTTGGCGAATACGTGATGCTAGGTCATTTTTGCTTTTGGATTTTTGAATCAATGTGTTGATGGGTGATGTATTCCCTTCTTGTAGCGCTATTTGAGCTGCTAATGTTGCTGCAAGTTCTTTTGTTTCTTCTCGGAGTTCTTCTAGCAATTGGTGGTTAGCGGTCGTGTCCAGCTCATGAGTTTGGATTTTTTGTAAGCGTTGCTGATAGTGTGCGACTTTTTCACGCATCATTTGTCTTTCCTTTGGAAGTGTGTAGTGTGGCGATATTTTGTTTGATTGCTATCGCTTCTTTGGTGAGAGTATCTTTTGTGGGGAGGCATAGCCGATAAAACTGTTCTGTTACTTGGCTCAGTTGTATTTTTTGTTGGACATATTTTTTTTGCAAAAATTCGTACTTTTGTTGGTTGTTTGCTAATTCTACAGCATGTTGTGCACGAAGAAAATCGTGATTTGCTTCTATTTCCGCGAGTGATAATGGCATTTTCGCACAAACATCTTTATACGCAAAATGAACGGCTTTACGCCAAATAAAAGGAGATAAAAGCACCAGTAACCAGGAAGTGAAAGCAACTCCAAGTATAAAAAAAAGAAATGATTGAATAAGCATAATACCCCTTTTCAAATAAGAATACGTTTAAAACGGATTCCATGTCGGTCTATGTGTTAATTTTAAATATCCTATATTGATACCAAGGCGTGCGCCGACTCCTGTACGTATTGGGATTAACAAGGTATTATGGTATTTTAGGACATGAAAACCAACACCTGCAATTAAATAGGCCGAACCTGAAATACCACCATAGCGTCTCCATAAATTATTTATGCCATTAAGATTGTAAACTAAGATCATTAAACGGGAGCCTTGGCCGCCAAAATCCCATCCTACTGAGGGACCTTGCCAAAAAACTTTATGTTGACCATAGCTTTTGGTAAAAACCATTCCTTCGCCATAGGTTAATCCAGCAAAAAAGGCACCAGAAGCTTCTTCTCCTAAAATATAGGCATTGGGATAACCGTATTTTGAAAAAATATTTTGAATTGCAACAGCCAGACCACTAGCTGTTTTTCCAAAAAAAATATGACCAGAATCAATAATTTCTTGGAGTGAATAATGAGGTTCGTTTTGCTCTATTGGTTTTAGTCGAGCTTGTGTAGTGTTTATGGTGATGAATAAAAGGAAGATTAAAGATATAATATTTTTGTACCAGTATTTGAGCAGAGAGAGAGCCATGGAGTTTTCTCCTTTTATTAGTGATAAACAAAAAGATAATATTAGAATTTTCATTCTATTCAAATAAAAAATAAGATATAAGGTTATTTAAATTCTTGAATTTATTTCTGAATTTTTTAGCATGATTGTTAATGTTTCCTATTATGCATCAGATGTTAAGAGTTTTTCTTTAAAATAAAGTTTGTTTTTTTGAATCTAGGAGTTTTCAATCATTATGACGTTAGATATTTCTTTGAAGCCTATGGATCTTGCTGCTTTGCTTTGTAGTCGTATTTGCCATGATTTGATTTCACCTGTGGGGGCTATTCAAAATGCAATGGAGCTTTATGATGAAGGAGGAGCTGAAGAAGATGCTTTACAATTGGTGCGTTTATCCGTTGCGAGTGCTGCTGCACGTCTACAATTTGCGCGATTGGCTTTTGGTTTTGCTGGTGCAAGTGGAGGACAAATAGATACACGGACTGCAGAGCAGGTTGCTCAACAATATATGAAAGAAGAAAAAGCAACTTTAAAATGGCAAGCTTCTTCTTTATTGTTAGAAAAAGATGAAGTTAAACTTTTGCTTAATTTATTATTGATTGCAAACGCAACAGTTTCTCGTGGTGGTGAAATTGTTGTTATGATTTTGCAAGAAGAAAATAAACGTTCTTTTCGATTTGAGGTTTTCGGTAGAACTCTCCGTATCCCCCCTCATTTTCTTGCGTTATTTCGTGGAGAAGTTCAAGAAGAGCTTATTGATGCACATGTCATCCAATTTTATTACACAATGTTACTTGCTCAGATGACAGAGATGAAAATAAATATTGATGAAAGTGATGGTTGTATTGTTTTAGAAAGTGTAAAAAAGCTTTGAATAAGAGAGAAGCGCTTAAGCTGTGTTGGGAAAAGTGGCTTCGATTGAACTTATGAGCGATAAGGTTATATGTGTAAATTGGGTGTGGTTACTTCTTAAGCTTTAAGCGCTTTCTATATGAGATTTTTAGTGTGCGAGTTCTCTACTTTTAATAGAGAAAAGATCTCGGGGAAAAAATCTCGGCCCGCTACACTCCGAGATTTTACAATGTGCATATTCACTGCTTAAGCGGTTTTTCGTACGTTCTCTTCAACTGGATCACGTAATACATAACCACGTCCCCAAACTGTATCAATGTAATTTACACTGGAAGAGACTGCTTCCAATTTTTTCCGCAATTTACAGATAAAAACATCGATAATCTTTAGTTCTGGTTCATCCATTCCACCATAGAGATGATTGAGAAACATTTCCTTGGTAAGGGTGGTGCCTTTGCGTAAAGAGAGAAGCTCTAACATTTGGTATTCTTTACCGGTTAAATGAACAGGGCGCCCTGCAACTTCGACAGTTTTTGTGTCAAGGTTAACGGTGAGATCTCCGGTAACAATAACCGATTGTGCATGTCCTTTTGAACGACGAACAACTGCATGGATACGTGCAATGAGCTCATCCTTATGAAAAGGCTTCGTCATATAGTCGTCTGCTCCAAAGCCAAAACCACGAACCTTATCTTCAATGGCATTCATACCAGAAAGGATTAGGACAGGAGTTTTTATTTTTGCCAACCTTAGAGTCCGCAAGACATCATACCCTGACATGTCAGGCAAATTCAGATCAAGCAAAATGATATCATAATCATAGAGTTTTCCTAAATCGATACCTTCTTCACCCAGATCAGTGATATAAACATTAAAGTTAGCCGACTTTAACATCAACTCAATGCTTTGAGTAACTGCTCTATCATCTTCAATTAATAATACGCGCATTTTAGATCCCTCACTTTGCTCCTTCACGAATCATAAGGAGCATTTCTATTTTATATCAGTTAGCAAAACCACTGTTATAAAAACAATTCATTAAATCAAACACTTATAACAAAGCGTTTATGAACATTTCAGTAGTACGCGTAACAATCACTACTAAATTCCCCACTATCCATGATAGTGGTTAACAAAATATTTTTATTTTTGAAAGAGGCTACAAAATTATTTTAGAAAAATCCTATATTTTTTAACATAATAAAAAAGGAGGGCTTTTTCTATAAACTTTAACTTAAAAAAAATTTGTAAAAGAGCTTTATAAATTACTTTTTTACAATTTCAGTGTTTATTTACTGAGCTTTAAACCTCTTCAGTTTATAATGGGGGAAAAGTTAAAGAAATAGTTATTGCTCTATTAAAGCAGATTGTATTTTCAGATGCTTTAATGAAAGGCAAAAATTATTATAATTTCAAGTTAATAGACTGTTTTTGTCGGATAGATATATAACTAAAAGATATTTATTGGGTGTGAATGCGAGTTTTGAGTTGGCGCAATCAAGGAGTAGTGAGTATGAAGCCACGAGAAAATATGGTGCGATTAAGGATGTTTCAAGTGCGTGGAAAGCGCCGTGAAATTACACAGCTTGAGATGATGATCGCAGAATTTGAACGAATGGTGTTAGAGTTGGAAGCACAGATTACTCATGAAGAACGTAAATCTGGAAACAATGATGTTCACCATTTTGCTTATTCTGCTTTTGCGCGTGCAGCGCGGCAAAGACGTGATAATCTGATCAATTCAATTCGTGATTTAGAACTTCAAAAAACAAATGCTGAAATTGCTCTCCATGAAGCTAATACAGAGCTGCAACGTGCACAGCTTTTGGAAGCACGAGAAAAGAAGATTGCTGCGGATGATAAGGATATTTTGATTCAATCTAATTCAATGGTTGGCTAATTTAATGGCTGGATGATAAAAGCAATTATTGAAAAATCCATTCTTTCAGGTTTATCTTTTGGGTATAGTATAAAACAGCCAAACTTTTATCAAGTTTGGCTGTTTTATAGATTGCTTTATGTTTTATTAATCAATGGCAACTTAATGCCTGTAGTGTTGAATCTTGGTCGTTCGTAATCCCGCTAAACCGTGTTCATCGATTAAACTTTGCCATGAAAGAAATTCTTCTACAGTCAAAGTATAACGGTGGCACGCTTCGTCAAGACTTAACAATCCACCTCTGACAGCCGCAACAACTTCAGCTTTGCGACGAATCACCCAGCGCCGTGTTGTTTGCGGCGGTAGGTCGGCAATTGTAAGCGGACTTCCATCTGGCCCAATAACATATTTCATTTGTGTTTTTATCAAGTTGGTCATTCGTATCCTCTACCTTTAGTCAAGGACTTGATTCGTTTATAGAGCATGAAATTTAAAAAAGAGCTAAAAGCGCTGAAAGAAAAAATTAATAAAGTGATTGGGTCTGTAAAAAGAAGCTCAAGTTGAAGTGTGTAGAAGAGATTCTTGCAATATTTTACTGGATTTTTCAAAAGAGAAAAAAGGATTTCTCCTAAACGATTACCATTATGCCTTATTTCCATCATTCTTTTTTTGTTTGCAGCAGCTCTTAAGAAAGTAATGCCTATGGTTGTGGAAAGGATAAAAAAATAATATAAAGACAATCAATCGTGTAAAAGTGCTAAAGAGCGTGCATCAGAATGTCAACATATGGGTAGCCATTAAACAGAGCATTAAATAGAGAATGAATACATGTTTTTAAACAGTCTTGATTTACCAGGGCAACCTGAGGATTCTCGCATTGTTGTTGCAATGTCGGGGGGGGTTGATTCATCGGTTGTTGCAGGTCTTTTGAAAAAGGAAGGGTATAATGTTATTGGCATTACGTTGCAGCTTTATGATCATGGGGAAGCAACGCATCGGGTGGGGGCGTGTTGTGCAGGACAAGATATTGAGGATGCACGCCGCGTTGCAGAAACACTAGGAATACCGCATTATGTTCTTGATTATGAAAAGCGCTTTCGCGAAGCTGTTATTGATCCTTTTGCAGAAAGTTATGCTCATGGAGAGACCCCAGTACCATGTATTGCATGTAATCAAACGGTTAAGTTTGCTGATTTATTAGCAACGGCACGCGAATTGGGGGCAGATGCTTTGGCTACGGGACATTATATTCGTTCGCGTTCCCACGGAGCGCATCGAGCACTCTTTCGTCCTCTCGATAATGATCGTGATCAGAGTTATTTTCTCTTTGCAACGACACAAGAACAGATTGATTATTTGCGTTTTCCACTTGGTAACCTTCCAAAAGCCCGCGTTCGTGAAATGGCAGCAGAAATGGGCTTTGTGGTTGCCAATAAGCATGATAGTCAGGATATTTGTTTTGTTCCACAAGGAAAATATTCAGATGTTATCGCAAAACTGCGTCCAGAAGCAGCTAATCCTGGCGTTATTGTCCATATTGATGGAAAGATTTTAGGTAAACATTCGGGAATTGTTAATTATACGGTTGGTCAACGTCGTGGTATTGGGGTGTCAACGGGTGAAGCGCTTTATGTGGTTTATCTCGATGTGGAAAATGCACGTGTTATTGTTGGACCGCGTGAAATGTTAGAAACGCATAAGCTTTTTTTACGTGATGTGAATTGGCTTGGTGATGAGTCGTTAGATAATTTCCCTTCTCAAGGTATTGAGGTGGCTGTAAAGGTGCGTTCAACGCGTCCTCCTCATCTTGCGCGCTTACATTATAAAGAAGGTATTTTTTCCGTTGATTTATTGGAATGTGAAAATGGTGTGGCACCAGGGCAAGCTTGCGTTCTTTATGATGGAAATGGTCATGAGGCGCGTATTCTTGGGGGAGGATTTGTAACACATTCAGAACGTGCAGCCGATACTGAAATGATGTTGAAGCGCGTTTTATGCAATCTCGAAACAAAAGATTCTGTTTCCTCAGAACTAAAAACAACAGCTTTATAAAGCATAGTAAATTGATTTAATGATATCTTTTAACCTTAAACTTGAATGAGAGACTTCCGGAAGATTTTCTCATTGAAAGTTTGTTTTATGATTGAATCCATCAACATTATATCTTCTGCACGTCATAAGTGGGGTTAGGGTGTGGAAAGTGATGAAAAAAATGTAAAAATGTTTTTTATCAATGCTTTCAAAGGCTAGGGAACGGCAATATTATTGGAGACTGGTAGATAACACACAACATTAGGTATGTTCTATAACTTGAAGTGTTATCATCTTTAGTGGTCAAAGTTGGTAAAATGAGCAAGTGCAATACCTGAGGCTGTGGCAACATTAAGGCTGTCAAAACCGTCAGTCATGGGAATACGTAAGGTGTTTGATTGTTGTAGTATATGGGGTGGTAAGCCATCGCCTTCTGTTCCAAAAATAAGTGCCATTCTTTTGGTTTTGTTGGCTTGTTTGAGAGTGTGTGAGGCAGAAGGGGAGAGTGCATAAAGATGAAAGTTTTCATCGTTTAGAGCAGCTATAATGTCATCTATATCAGCGTTTTGCGTATAGGGTACTTTTAAAGCAGCACCGGCAGAAACTCTTATTGATTTGCGATAAAGTGGATCGCATGAGGTTTTGTCGACAATAATGCCATTACTGGCAAAGGCTGCTGCATTACGAAAAATTGATCCCATATTATCGTGATTCGAGATACCACATAAAACAAGAATCAAAGCTTTTTCTGGAAGATGTTGTAAAAAACTTTGTAAAGATGGCAGTATTTTGCGTTTACCAATACCCAGAATACCACGATGAACATGGAAGCCGGCGATATTATCCATAATTTTTTGTGGAACGCAATAAATGGGACATAGGGGCTGTGTTTTTTCTAAAAGCGGTAGAAGTCCAGAGAGACGGTTTGCTACGATAAGCAGTGAGATGGCAGAAAACTCTTTTGAGTGCAGTAATGCGGACAATGTTACTTTGCCTTCAGCAATAAATTGATGTTGCCGTCCAACAAGATCTTTTTCACGGATATTATGATAGGCTTTTAGGCGTGGATCATCTGTTTCATTGATTGTTGTGATATTCAAATGCATGCGAGATTTTTAGTGCTTTTTTCTTATGATTTCCAGATGTTAGAATTTGTTTTATTTTAAAAGAAGAGATAAAAAAATACTTTTTTAAAACTTATGGTAGAATTTATGTTGACAATATGCAACCATAGGTATAATGTAAAAATACTGATACGGAATCATATATTTTTCTCGTATCGGGTGCAGTATCTTGGGTCCCCGCTATTTCCCAAGTTCTGTATGCCCTTAATTTCTAAGGGAAAAGAATCTGGGTCCCCAATGCCCAGATTCTTTTTTTGAGGGTAATCATTGTTCTTCTTTTTATATCTAAATTTTTTAGTAAATCATATTTTAAAATCCAGTTGACCTGTAAGGTTACAGTAGAGTGCTAAGATATTTTTTCTAAGGTGCAAAGATGGATTATAGATGGGTTATAATGCACATCATAAGACTAAAAAAATGCATGATTATGATAGATTTGAGCAAAAACAAGTTTTTCGTTTATGAGAAGTGAGATGGCTTTAAGTTATTCAGAAAACGATTAATAATGAAGGTTATGTGTTTGATTGCTCTTGGGAAAGCTCTTCTTTCTATTATTTTTCTCTTCTTTATTTATTGGTGCTGTTCGTGTAACTGAGCAGTTTTTACGATAATAATGGTGAGCTGAAGCGTTTATTGTATGATGAAGCTTCTGTAATATTGAGGAAAGATCGTCGTTATGCCAAAAGTATAATGATATGGTTGAAAATATTAATTCCCTATTTCGTGAAGAAAAGGATGAGGTTCATGGATGTAAAAATCAATATACAAAGCTTAACTTTATACTCTATTTTTATTGCGTGTATTGTTTTTGCTTTGAAATATTGGGCATATCACATCACAGGTTCGGTTGCACTTTATTCTGATGCATTGGAATCAATCGTTAATATCCTTGCATCATTGGCAGCATGGTGGGCTGTTAAAGTGAGTATGAAGCCAGCAGATCATGATCATCCCTTTGGGCATCATAAAGCGGAATATTTTTCCGCAATTCTTGAAGGGGTACTCATTATTATTGCGGCAATTGTTATTTTAAGAGAAGCATGGATAGCTCTTTCTACCGTTAAATTGTTGCAGAAACCTGGAATATGGCTTGCTATTCATCTTATTGCAACTGTCATAAACTGTATGTGGGGAATGGTTCTTATTGGGCAGGGAAAACTCCATCGCTCACCGGCTCTTAAAGCTGATGGAGTACATTTTATAACTGATGTTTTTACGTCGCTTGCAATTTTAATTGGTTTGATTGCTGGTTTTGTCGGAGGATGGGGAGCTTTAGATCCAATTTTAGCGATAATCGTTGCCATTAATATTCTCTTACAGGGCTGGAAGGTGATTAGAAGTGCTGTTCAGGGATTAATGGATGTTGGCGTTGAATTGAATGAAAGCATGCGGATTCGGGAGCTGATTTCTGCAAATGCATCGGGTGCGCTTGAGGTCCATGATTTGCGGACGCGTGTTGCTGGGAGGGTTACTTTTATAGAGTTTCATTTGGTTGTGCCTGCTATAATGCAGGTAGGAGAAGCACATAAAATTTGTGATAAAATCGAAGCTGTTCTTCAAAAAGAATTTGATAATGTGCGTATTTCTATTCATGTCGAGCCTGAAGATGAGGCAAAATTGCCTCCTGGTACAACGGTGATCCCTTTTATATAAAAAGATTTTTTCAAATTGTCTGTTATGTTATAAGGGCTGTTTTTTATGATGGAGCGATTCATACCTCTCGAAAATACGATGATGCTCTTTTGTTGATTTTATTTTTGCATCAATCAAGTATACAAGGTTAAACAGAGTATTTAAGGCAAGATTTATTCTATTTTGTTAAAACACTGTCATTTAAGGTGTGGTGAGATAAGGCATATAAAATTTGATCTATTAAGTGTTTTTAGAGTATGGAGTAAATATTCAAAATAGGACTTACCGCTGTATTCTTTTGTAAGTGAATCTCATGAAATGGTTAGCAGCTTAAATCCACTTAAGAGAACGGATTGTTTACAGACTTTCAGGAGTAGATGTTTCGTCTCTTAGGGCGAAGAGGAGTGAAGCCTTCGTAATAAGTTTAATGAGATTTAATTATAAATTTTGTATAAAAGTTATGAATAGGGTTTTAAAGTTTGTGATCATAGATTAATCGTCATTATTGTTGCTAATAAATGTGTTGTTTTATCGATACAATGTGTTCTGTTTAGAGTGTTCTTTATTGCATGAAGGATGGGGGACTCATTAAAGAATGAAAAAAAATAATGCTCATGTCTCTACTCTTTGAAGGATATTATTGTCGTTGCTGTAGAAAATCGCAAAGCTGAACTAAAGAATGATGCTAAAGATAGAAACTGGTTTTAATTGATGCTTTCATATTTTCATTCATCTGACATCAAAATTTTACAAGGACTCGTACAGTATTGGTGCATCCTAATCATAAATATGCTTCTACATTAGAGCTATTTTAATTGATAGACAATAACAAAAAGCAAAGACTTTATAAGGAAAACAATGCTATAAAGTCAAAAATTTATATGCAATAAATTAGAGAGGTAGATTGAATTTTTATAAAATACTTTATGAAACAACACCAAACATATCTGGCTTTACTTTTACTTATTTTTACAAACGTTCGTTTGTGTTTTTTGCGTTATATTCGTAAAGATCAGATTAGCGGTAATCTAAAGATAACTCTTGGTTGAGAATATGAAAGGAAAGCGTGATACTATAATAGAGTCTTTTCTGTCTTTAATCTTTCAACCAGTAAAAGTGATTACAAATCCGTGATTTCTCCAAAAATGATTTTGTCATACCTATAAACAAAGTTAGATCAAAACGACTTTTTTCTCTTAAAACTGTAAACAAATATATTATATCCGTATAGCTTGAACGAAGTTAGATGTTTACCTGAATAACGACAGTATATATTTTAAGAATAGAGAAGATATTTCATATCGCTATGATGTTATTCAAGAGCTCTTAAAACAATGATTCCTGGTGTTTTTTCAACATAATTCATAAAAGGAGAATCAACGACTTTTTCGTTTTCTTTTCGTGAAGAAGCATTTCTTAACATTGGCCCTTTATCTGTCATGATAAAGAAGCCCACATGTGTTACATCCAATCCAGCAAGTTTCGTATAAATACCAATGAAATCACCAGACTGTAAACGACCTATCACCTCCTCATTAATAAAGTTACTTGGAATATACGTTATCGTGCGTTTCACAACTGGCAACCCAGGTAGATAGCTTTCACCATCAGCTTTTTTGTTGAGATATTTTTCTATTTTTACCGCATGGGGACTTATTTCAGCGGTAATATCAGTGGCGAGTTTATATTCTCTATAAGCCCAATCCGTAAAAAAATGTTTCCGATTTAAAAAATCAACATTACCGTTAATATAACGCGTTTTTATGACGTTATTTATGAATTCTGTTTGGGATGTTGATTTGCGCAATGCTTCAACATAATCCAGATAAGTGAAGCAATCTAAGCCTCTAAAGTCAATAATCAGTTTTTCTGGTGTATTTTCTGAGCCATGTAACATATTTGCTTGGTAAGGTGTCCCTAAAAAAGCTTCAGAAAGAAAGTCAATTAGTGCCCCTTTTTCCTGATAATTTGTTTCTGAACGTTTTTTGAGAAGAGTATTTAATTTATTTAGAGTATAGGGATCTAGGTTTACGTTGGTTGTTTGTTGTGTTTTTATTTTATTTTCTAAAATACTCTCTTGTGAATCAGAATCCTGAACATCACATCCTGTTACCAACATTAATATGAGAATTAATAGGGATATTTTTCGCATTTTATACACCATTTTTGAATTAAAAATTCATGACGAACTATTTCTAAAAGTGCTATTTTTTTAAATGCTTATCATGATCATCGTTAGATTTAATGGTAGCATACAATCATTAAGAGTATATATGAATATAAAGATAAAATAAGGTTCCACAAATTGCAAGCGATATGAATATTTTCTAAGATTATAGAATTAAAGAACTTTCTCTATAATATACTTATTTTTTAATCAAAATTATTGTCAAATAAATACTTTTAAAAATATGATGAGCTTTTTACGTTGTTAAGCTATTCTGGTGATGCTGCTTTAACCTTATAGCATATTCTGAGGGTAAGAAATTTTTTTAAGAGCTTATCTTTTAAAAGGTTTCAATTACTATAGTATATCTAACGTATCTGATGGAATTGAGATTCCTGAAAACGGTGGGATGAGAGGGGGAAACGATGTCTGATAAAATTCATCATAATGTCTCTAAAACTATTGGAAATACTTTGTGTTTCATGAAATTTTGTTCATGAGTTTGTCGCACAAATATTTTGTTCGTATAATGCAAAAAAAATTTTATTCTTTGACAATGAGATAGCAATTAAATATATACCAATTAAAACGTAATTTTATAGTTTTATCTTGACTCTTACTTAAATTTTTACTTTGTTATTATTTTGTATGTGAAAAGTATACGGTATAGAATACTTTTAAAAGGAAAAGGGAGTTAAAAGAGAGCGGGGGAGTCATTGTATGCGTAAAATAGTGTGTATGTTATGCCAGACCAAATGCTCAATCCGAAATTTGTTCAGCGTGGGCTCGTTTTAGTGTTCATCACTTTATTGTTAGATATTCTTTGTATTGCGATCATTTGTCCTGTTTTGCCTGAATATTTTTCTCAATTAACTGGAAAAGAGGTCAGTACATCTTTTGTAGAAAGAGGAAAATTACTTGCAGCTTATTCAGTGATGCAGTTTTTGTTTGCTCCTGTTATTGGCAATCTCTCTGATCGTTATGGTCGTCGTCCTATTTTGCTTCTCTCTATTATCTGCTTTGCTCTTGATAATCTCATATGTGCTATAGCATGGAGCTATTCTATGTTATTTATCGGACGTCTTTTGTCAGGGATAAGTGGCGCTAGTTTTGCAACTTGTACAGCTTATCTTGCGGATATATCCGATGATAAAACCCGTACACGCAATTTTGGTTTGTTAGGCATTGCATCCGCATTGGGGTTTATTTTAGGATCGTTTATAGGTGGTTTTTTAGGTCAGTTTGGTCCGCGTATTCCGTTTTATTTTGCTGTTGGTTTTTCTCTCATTAATTTTATTTTTTCTTGGGTTATGCTTCCAGAAACCCTTTCTTTATGGAATAGGCGCTTTTTTGATATTAAGCGGGCAAATCCCTTAGGTGCTTTTTGGCATCTGAAACAATACCCGATGGTTCTTTGGGTGTTATTGGTCTTTTTTCTTTATTGGTTTGCGGAATCTGTATGGTTAAGCATTTGGGCTTTCATTGCAAAAGAACGCTATGATTGGAGTTCTTTTTCTATTGGACTCTCCTATAGTGTTTTTGGGGTAGGCCAATTTATTGTAGTCGCTCTCATTTTGCCTTATTTTTCTAAACGATGGAGTGATTGGCATATTGTTATAGTGGGGCTTTTGTTTGCCTCCGTTGCTATGCTGGGTTATACATTCGCGACGCAGGGGTGGATGGTTTATATGGTTTGTGCGTGTACAATGCTTGAATATCTTGTTCATGCACCTATACGTGCGATTGCTTCAGCGCAGGTACCTACAAATGTACAAGGAGAACTGCAAGGAGCGATGACATCTGTTATTTCGTTGAGTTTAACATTTGGTTCTGTTTTTTATGTGTTTCTTTTTGAATGTTTTACAGATAAAAATGCACTGTTTTATTTTTCTGGTGCTCCTTTTGTTGGAGGCTTTTTTCTTCTTGTTGTTGCGACAGTTATTTTTGTCTTGCGGGTACGTTAATTTATTGAGAGGGGCTGGTACGTACTATTTTGCTAGAGAATGCACAAGATAAACAAAATGTATCATTTTATAGGCAGAAAGTTTTTTGTGATATTTATTTCACAAAGTGTTGTATAGAATATCGATATATCCTTCTCATTTAGTGAAAATAATTTTTTTATTTTGTGATATTGTTTGTATAGGGGAGTCCGTATTTTTTCTATTGCTTGCAAATTAATATCCAATGCTAATGCAGCAGCATATTGAAAACAAAGATTAAAACGTATCTGAGTTAGATTTATCAGTATTGTATGAACAATTCCAAATTTTATATGGAAAATTGGAAGTAAAATATTGCTTATATTTGTTGGCATAACTTCTGGAATCAAAAGAAAACCTCATTTTGGAAGAATATAAAGTTGTAAAATTGAAAAGATGTTTTCTGTTTTGCGATTACTTTTTTATTCGACTTTACAGTTTTCAAAACCATCTACGGCAATATCTTTTAAAAAGTAGAGATTTGTTGCATTGTCTCACACTTTAATTTTTTTATTCTTTAGGAGGGATTATGTTTCTCATGCACAATAGAATGCTTAAAATTGTACTGTGAATCAAATACTTATTTGAAGGTTAGGCACTTTACTCTTTTTAAAAATGGTTTTTATCGACCCACTTATCTTGCTTGGGGGGAGAAGCCAATGATTTTGATGGATACGACCTTAAGAGGAGAGGAATGAGAAAAATTTAAGCTATTCAGAGCGCTCTTTTTAGTTTCAGAATGATAAATAAGAATATTTATTCAATAAGTTGTAGGTATAAAAATAATATAATTGTGCGTAGGAAGATGATATAATTTGAAGGAGAGAAGCTAAAAGGTGAGGCTTTTTATTTTAAGATATTTTTTTATAATTCATAATGAGATCACTAAAATGCTGAAAGAGGTAGTGGCTATCTTGTGGTCCCGGAGAAGCTTCAGGGTGATATTGAACAGAAAAAACAGGTTTTCCAATGATTCGAATACCACAGTTTGAGCCATCAAAGAGAGAAATATGTGTTTCTTGAACATGTTGTGGTAAAGAGGCAGAATCTACGGCAAAACCGTGATTCATCGATACAATCTCAACTTTTCCAGTGTTAAGGTCTTTAACTGGGTGGTTGGCACCATGATGTCCTTGGTGCATTTTCACGGTCATTGCACCAACCGTAAGAGCGAGAAGTTGATGACCAAGACATATTCCAAAAATTGGTAAATTATGATCAATTAATGTTTTGATTGTTGGAATGGCATATTGAGCCGTAGCTGCGGGGTCTCCTGGTCCATTAGAAAGAAAAACGCCATCAGGGTTTATTGCCAGAATTTCTTTTGCAGTTGTGTGGGCAGGCACAACAGTAATGCGGGCTTTTTGTGTTGCCATAAGGCGAAGAATATTACGTTTAATACCGTAGTCAATTGCAATGATATGAAGATTGTGCACATTGTTTGTACCGTATCCTTTATTCCAACTCCATGGTTTTTCATCCCATTGCATTGAAGATTGAGATGTCACATCTTTCGTAAGGTCAAGATTGACGAGACCGTGCCATTTTTGCGCACGTTTCTTTAAAGAAGGAATATCAAAATTTCCATTAGCATCATGTGCAATGACAGCATTTTGTGCACCTTTTTCACGAATAAGAATTGTGAGTGCACGTGTATCAATACCACAAAGTGCAATAATTTTACGCATTTTAAGCCATTGATGAAGATTTTCATTGGCACGATAATTTGAAGGATTTGTAATATCTGCCTTGAAAATAGCGCCAACAGCACCATGACAATTGAGAGGAGAGAGATCTTCAATATCTTCGCTATTTGCCCCTACATTTCCTATATGAGGAAAAGTAAAATTAACGATTTGTTGTGTGTATGACGGGTCTGTGAGGATTTCTTCATAGCCTGTGATGGCGGTGTTAAAACACACTTCAGCTTCAGCGATACCTGTAGCACCTGCTCCTTTGCCTTCAATAACGGTTCCATCTGCTAAGACTAAGAGGGCTGTAGGTTTTTTGATACTCCAAGGGTGGCTGGGTGAAGTCGCTTGTATCATAGTATGTATCCACAATTTATTCTCTGAAAGGTATAATGATCAACTTTACACAAAAATCATACCTTTAGCAGATGCTGTGTATATTATTCTGGTAACGTTTTGCTTGAATTAGGCAGTATAAGTACATTCCATGAAGAGGTAAAGTCTTGTTTTAGCTTTTCGAAGATCGAGTCCTTAATTATTTTTTTTATCCTCCATTGCAAGATGGATAAAGATTGGTTAAAAGGCATCTTCTTCTTGAACAAAATTGGATAAATTTATGTTGCGTAACCAGATTGATGGGGCTCTTAGGGCTGCTTTGAAAGCGCAAGATAGTGCGCGTCTTGCTACACTTCGTTTAATGAATGCTGCAGTTAGGGATCGTGATATTCTTTATTATGATGAGGGGAAGCTAGAAGTGGATGATCAGCAGATACAGTCTGTTTTCACTAAAATGCTTCAACAGCGTGAAGAATTGATGCGAGCCTATAAAGAGTCTGGTTGTTTGGAATTGGCAGAGAGAGGACAAGCAGAAATAGAAGTTATTCGTGAATTTCTTCCCTATCAACTTAAGGAGATGGAAGTAGAACAGGTTCTTTGTGAAGCTTTGGCACAAACAAAGGCTGAAAAATTACGCGATATCGGTAAGGTGATGGCATGGCTTAAGGAACGGTATGCGGGGCAA
Source organism: Bartonella sp. AP30XZML (assembly GCF_042195945.1). Classification (NCBI taxonomy): domain Bacteria; kingdom Pseudomonadati; phylum Pseudomonadota; class Alphaproteobacteria; order Hyphomicrobiales; family Bartonellaceae; genus Bartonella; species Bartonella sp. AP30XZML. The sequence continues at coordinate 19,224 of NZ_JBHIPJ010000102.1, forward strand.
ATGAATTTTTCTAAAGTGTGCAATAGTCTTCGTAAGAAATTGCAATAGATCTTGTTAATTCAAGGGGATTGGAAAATATTTTTTATTGTGCGTCGCCTTTGTAAGTCAGTAGAATGTTGATAAATTTCATTTATTTGTACACACATACTATTATAAAAAAAATAACTTTTTGATATCAATGAAACTTTTTGGGCTCTCATAGAGCAATGAAACATCTTTTATGTATTATATTTTCTGTTTTTCAAAGCTGTTAGACCATTAAAAAACAAAAGTATTATAGAGTTTTTACTTTTTTAAAAAGATCTATTGTCAGCACTGTTAAAAATTTTAAAATAGGATGATTAAGGTAATTGATACAGATTTCCAATTTTGGGGAGTGTATTATTGTCTTTTTTGCTGTTTCAAAGTATTTTTTTGATAAAAAGTTTCCGTATTTTAGAGTGGTGATTATTTAGCAAGAAATTTAAATATAGATGGTTTTATCAATATGTTGTGTATCTTTTTAATTCAAGTGCTGGTTTTAATGATAATAAAATCAAAACTTTAAAACGTTTTTTCTAGGGAAGAGATTTTTAAGTTGAGTTTATGAAATAAAAAGATCTTTTGAAAAGAAGTCTCTGTTTGTAATGTGTTCTTGAGATAATTTTGAAATTCTTTTCTCTGATTAAATCCCTTATAAGCTATATAAAATCTATAAATTATGCAGAATAAAATGAGTAACCTCTATTTGTGGGGATACAGTGGTGAATCTGTTAAAAATAGTTCAGTTAGCAATAATGGCTTACCCGTTAACCACAAACGGGAACGGCGTGCCCATAGTGCACCTTGTTGACCAATATGAATGTAATCGCGGGTTAATTTGTCATTGTTAAATAAATAATGTCCTAGAGGTACAGTTCCCAAATGCATTAAGGCTTGATTGTGTAGGAGGGTTTCTTGTGGAATTACAGTGCGTCCAAGGAGCCAAGGTTTATTATCTCCCATTAATATGACTTCACGTAGCCAATAACGCGCACTTTCGGGGAGATGCTCTGCTTCTTCTGTTAATTTATCTCGCGTAATAAAACATTCGCGTTGTGGTTGAACTTGGAGGCAGGTACAATATTTCTTTAATCGAAGCGTCATTGAGCCCGATTCCATGAGCCAATCGCGAACGTTTTCTGGTATTGGAGGACTTTGATCAGAAAACCACTTTAGAGGTGGTAAGATGGAATCTTCAAGATCAGACATCGTTTTACTCCACAGCTAAAGTCTTATTCCATATGTTATGTTGGGTTAAATAGATAGCTCTATTGTAATACAAGGAGTATAAAAGCAGCAAGATTTTAACAGGAAGATATCAAAGGGAAAATCGAAAGCAAAGGTCTTTAAAAGAAGATATGCAGGAAGTATATATTATAGGATTATTTTCATTTAAAAAAGCAAAATAAAGTATTATGTTTTGTTCAAGGCGCTTTCACAATGCGTTACGGAAATTTCTTTATCGCATGAGAGCAATGGGAAAAATGTTTCGTGCTTTAAAATTCGTTTGTAACGCATATAAAGAAGAGCTAAAAATTCATCTATGCAAGATGATATAAAGAGGAAGTTTTAAGAGGAACAAAACTTTATTTTATACTTTAGAAAGTGAAGAGATATACAAAACTTTTGAATTGAGATGTAAAGGAGATCGTATTCTTTATAATCAAGAAATTTATATTAATGAATATACTTTTTAAAACGTTTAAATATATTATATTATTAAAATTGTGAAGTATTAATTTATATTACAGAGTATGTAGTAATTTTATAATAAAGTTTGCATTAATATTATTCATATTTATTTATATATTTTTATTATTAAAAATAAATTAAAAAAACACATCATAATTTAAGTTTTATATTTATTTTATATACTATGTTATTTCACATATTAGGAAAAAATTATTTATCATTTTGTTCTTGCCGTCTCTCTTTATTTCTTAAGATGCAAAAAAGCTCTTCGAGTTTTCTTGGTAAAAAGGGTATTGTTGATAGAGTGTAAGCTATTAAGCATTATATGGTAGAATCTTTAATCATCGTTAGTGATTTTTGTAACCTTATGGGTTGTTATTACAGTGAGATAAGCTGGATTTGCGCACGTGGTACAAAAATCAGTTCGTATTTCGTTAAAGTAACGCAACACATCTCTCCTGATATGCGTAAGTTTATATAGGTATGAAATGGTGCGTTATAAAGTTGTTTACTGCATTTGGTTTTATAATACAGTGATGGTGTATGCCTAAAATCACAGCTTAAGCATCTCACCATCATATCAAAATTGGTAACAACAAGTTACAGGGGAATATTTTAAACTCTGCTCGTTGTTTCCTAGTTTTGTATTGAATCCCAAAAAGGTGTAAAAAATAAATACTCTATGATCGAATTTTTTGTCCTATCCATATAAGAATACAGGCTCCTATAAAACCTGAAATAAGATAGCCAAGCCAACCAGCAAAACTTACACCTAAAAGACTAAAAAGAAAGCTTGCTAGCGCAGCGCCAATAATCCCTAAGATAATATTTAACAATATTCCTGTTTGGCTTTTCATAATATACTGTGCAGCCCAACCGGCAATCCCGCCGATAATAATAGCTGCAATCCAACCTATGTTTGCATTTTCCATGATACCCTCCTTTGCCTGAATTTAAATTGTAACTAGAGTAAACTTTGTAAAAATCAAGGTTTATTCCTTTTTTACCCAGTGGAAAGGATATTTCTGTTAGAGATTTTACTTGTTAATTTCCTTTATATTAAAATAATAATCACATTTATATTATATATAATAATTAATAAGTATAAATTATATAATACATTTTAATTTATAAACAAATTAATTAATTGAGAAATATGAATAAAAGAAGAAAATATTAGTGAAAATGTTCTAATAACTCATAAAGTGTATTTATAAGCTTTTTAAGCTCTCTCTTAAATTAAAAAACAATTGTGATTAAAGTAATAAGTAAAATGTATATTTAAAAATTTGGAGCTTGCCAATTGATATCAATGATGTTTGAAATGAAAACTGTTTCGTTGACACGTTATAGCATGGCTGTATAGGTTGAACCTCTACCAATCTTGATATAAACGTTGCATTTTTGTGGGGTTTTGTATTCCTTATAGAGTATTTCTGTTTCGCTGCTACTGTGAAGCGGTTCCCTTTTTACAAGGCGGGTTTAGGTTAGAACTATCATACTCTTGACCTATTCTTTATGTGTTTAACAGTTTTGGCTTTGATATGGTTAGGCATTTTTACGTCTTTCTTCAAGAGTTCTATTCTACATGCTGCTTTGTTTGTAATGTGCAAGCAAATGACTTTGAGCAATTCATCATGAATAGATTTTAAATGAAAGAAACTTACGATGAAGAAAGCTCATTTAAATTGTCGAATAATAAGATATTTTGATTAAACCAATATTTTGACCATATTCAAAATTGAATAATCGATGTGATGTGTGTTTTATTCAAGTTATTTGAAAAGTTTAAGTTTTTTCTGCTTGTTCTTCAGCAGGGTTGCGTAGACGAGAACTTTGAAGAAGTCCCTGTTCTTCTAAAATGGGGTAGATCATTGAGGTCAAAAGAGAGTTGATTTGTTTGAGGTCGCGCACAGTGTCGAGATGAAGACTGGATGATTCTACATTTTTGAGATCCCCTTCACGCAGACGTTTAAAATGTTTTAAACTCATCTCTTTTTCTAAGTTTCGTAGTTGATCTTTTTTTTGTACCAATAGGTGTGCAGTGTGTGTATCACGTGAGACGAGAACGTTAAATGCTATATGCGCGTTGGCTAGTACAATGGCGTGGAAACGAAGGAGGTCACTCCAGCCCTCGCTGCTGAACTGTAAACCTTTTTGTTGTTTCTTTTTAACCAGCATCAACATATTATGAATAATGATATCGCCTGCTTGGTCTAATTTTATACAGGCGCCTAGAAGTTCTTGCGTTTGAAGAGCTTCTTCGTCAGATAATTTTTGTCCCGCTAATCGGGCCAGATAAAGTTTGATGGCGATATGTTTTTTGTCCAATATGGTGTTGAGTTGGTTGAGTTCACGAATAATATTGGGATCAGGCTTTTCATAAAGTCCCATAATTTTTTCTAGCATGATGTCTACAAGATCACAAATATGAATGACTTCACGCATGACATTCGAGAGGGCGAGAGTTGGGCGATCAAGAACACTGTCATCAAGAGCTGTTTGATCAGATAAATTGAGCCTTTTGTCGGCTTGCATTTTTTTTGCACTTATATTCACGATCTGAGTGGTTAATTTTAAAACCCATTTTGAAAGCGGTATTCCAGCAAGGAGAATGAAAACATTAAAAATGATATGGGCGTTGATCACTTGAGTAGGGGCGTTATTGCCAAGCCATGTGATGGGAGGGTGAAAGGAGAGAAATAAGATAAGTATAAGGATTGACCCTGCCCCACGCATGAGTAAATTTCCTAAGGGAACGAGGCGGGTATTAGGAGAGGCGTTGCGCGTTAAAAGTGGTGCTATAAGAGAAGAGCCAAAGTTGACACCAAGAACCATGACAACACAGAGTTGCGTATGGATAAGATCGTAGTTGGCAAAATTGACCAGCAAAATGATTCCTGCAATGGACGAATGTAAGAGGTAGGTTAAGCCAGCAGCCAACAAAAAAGTGGAAATAGGATCGGTTGAAAGATAACGAATGATGCTAGGCAAAATTTCGCTTTCACGTAAAGGTTCTGTCGCGGTACTTATCATCTCTAAAGATAAAATCAAAAGACCAATACCGATGACAATACGTCCTATTTGACGCCATTCACGTTTTTCTGTTGTCATGAAGATACAAGTGCCAATTAAAAGACACAAGGGTACAACAAGAGTGAGGTCATAGGTGAGAATTTTTACAACGATTGCTGATCCTAATTCTCCTCCACGTACAGCCATAAGTCCTGCTACCCCAGAGACAAAACCAGATTCAACGAAAGAGCCAACGAGGAGTGTTATTGCTGTAGAGCTTTGTAAAATCATTGCTGTAAAAAGCCCAAAACTTACGGCAAACAATGGTTTTGAAACGACGTGGCACATTTTATATTTAAGTCTGTCACCATAGGCGCGTTCAACTCCTGTGCGCACCATGCGTGTGGCCCAGAGAAGTAAAGAAATAGCGCCGGCAAGATGAAGGAGTACCAATGAACCATTCATGATACTTTATTCTTTCTTTGTTGTTGTGAATGTGGTTGCCTCAAATTAATAAATTGAAGTTTATTGTTTTTATTTCACTTTTGCTTTAATACTTGATTAAAATCATAACCGCTTGGATTTTGAAAAACTTTTAGACCGAAACAGGGTAGAATGGAATAGAGGTGATCAAAGATATCGCCTTGAATTTGTTCATAGTCGATCCAAACGGTGGTGTTCGTAAAGCAATAGATTTCTAAGGGTAAACCATTTTCTGTAGGAGGTAATTGTCGTGCCATATAGGTCATATTAGGGTTGATGTTTAGATGCTGTTGTAGATAAGCAAAAACATAAGCACGAAAAGTTCCAATGTTGGTTAAACGGCGCGTATTGGCTAAGATATCATGATTTTTATCTAATTGAGCATTCCATTGATCAATTTCTGCTACTTTTTGCGTGAAATAATTTTCTAATAAATTAAATCGGGAAAGATATTTTTGTTCTTCTTTTGTGAGAAAATGGATACTTGATTGATCAATAAAAAGAGAGCGTTTGATGCGTCTTCCACCCGATTCTTGCATTCCACGCCAATTTTTAAAAGGGTCGGTCACAAGTTTGCGGATAGGAACTGAGGTGATGGTGTTGTCGAAATTTTGAACTTTAACAGTATGCAAGGCAATTTCAATAACATCACCATCGGCACCGAGATTGGGGATTTCAATCCAATCCCCAACACGAACCATATCAGTGGATGAAATTTGAATACCGGCAACGAGAGAAAGAAGCGTATCTTGAAAAATTAACATGAGAACCGCGGCCATTGCACCAAGACCGGAGAAGAGAATAAGAGGGGAGCGGTCAATCAATGTAGCGACCATTAAAATTGTTGCCACAGCAAAAAGTGCAATTTTAGCAATTTGAATATAACCTTTTATTGGTTTTAGTCGTGCTGTTGGTCGTTGTTCGTAAAGGATGTTAATGACATTGAGACAGGAAGAAATTGTCAGGACGACAAAGAAGATAATGAAGGCGTTGGCAACATTACCAATGACAGTGCTAAATGCATCGGGCAATGTTGAGATAAAATTAACACCAATTGAAAGAATAAAAGCTGAAATGATATCCGCTATGTATTGAATAGCATTATTAATATCGATCGTTGTATTTTTTGGGAGAAAAGAAGAGAGTTTTTTTGCTCCGTGAATAAGTAATTTTCGTCCTAGAAAGTTCACTAAAAGGGCAGCTATAGTAAGAATAACAAGCCAAGAAATAGCCTCTAACCACGGATATTGAGCAATAAATTCGATCACTTTTTATTCTCCATTTCTAAAAATATATGCAGTTGAGGGGTTAAAATTTTACAACTGCTTAAGAGGAAGTATTGGAATTATGCTCTAAAGTCGTTAAATATGCAAAAAAGAATTTTCAAACTCTGTGAGAGATAATGCGTTTTCCGCCCGATTTCCTTAATGAACTGCGTACGAGACTCCCAATTTCAACAGTGATTGGTCAACGGGTGGATTTTGATCCTCGAAAAAGTAAGCCTTCACGGGGAGACTTTTGGTGTTGTTGTCCATTTCATGGTGAAAAAACGCCAAGTTTTCATTGTGATGATCATAAAGGGCGCTATTATTGTTTTGGTTGTGGTGTAAGTGGAGATATTTTTACCTTTTTGTGTGAGCTTGATGGACTGCACTTTTCAGAAAGTGTAGAGCGTTTGGCTGATTTTGCGGGAATGAAACTCCCTATTTTGGATTCACAAAGTCATAAACGTCAACTGGAAAAAGCTGACCTTTATGATGTGATGAAAATTGCCACAGATTTTTTTCAATATAATTTACGCGATAAAGGAGGTATGCAAGCACGTCGTTATCTGGATGCACGTGGTGTTACACCAGAGCTTGTAGAGCGTTTCCGCATTGGTTTTGCACCGGTAAGGCGTACAGCTTTGAAAGAAGCTTTGAGTGCACGGGGCATTTCAATAAAGCAAATGGAAGAATGTGGGCTTCTCTCAGTGCATGAGGAGAGCGCGGATTCTTATGACCGATTTAGAAATCGCATTATGTTTCCTATCGAAGATTTGCGCGGACGTGTGGTGGCTTTCGGAGGGCGTGCATTAGAGAAAGAGACACGAGCAAAATATCTCAATAGCCCTGAAACAGTGCTGTTTCATAAAGGAAATATACTTTATAACGCGGCAGCAGCTCGCAAAAATAGTCGCTTTGTTGGCGATGAAAAAATTCATTCACTCCTTGTTGTTGAGGGGTATATGGATGTCATTGCATTGACTAAAGCTGGTTTTGAAGGAGTTGTAGCACCCTTAGGGACAGCATTAACGGAAGCGCAAATTGAGCTTTTATGGCAGATGGGGAAGGAACCTATTTTGTGTTTTGATGGTGATGATGCTGGTTTAAAAGCTGCCTTTCGTGTTGCTGATCGTGTGTTGCCTCTTTTAAAGGCTGGGGTTTGTGTACGCTTTGTTTTATTGCCACAAGGGAAAGATCCTGATGAAATTGTTTGTGCTGGTGGAGCACAGCTTTTTTCTTCTTTTTTGCAAAAAGCTATTCCTTTGAGTGAGCTTTTATGGTGGCGTTCTACCTATGGAAAGCATTTTGAAATTCCAGAGGCACGAGCAGCGCTAGAAAAACAACTAAAACAACAAATTTTTACGATTAAGGATGAAGATGTCCGTCGTTATTATTTGCAAGATGTAAAAAAACGCCTTTTTGATTTTTTTCGTCCCTCTTTTTCAAAAAAAAGGGGGGAAGGGCGATATGGTCAATCTTCACCAAATAGGACCTTTAAAGATCAAACCTTTTCTCTGTTAGCAAATTCTGAAATAGTACGAAATTCTTCGCAATCTATCCCTTTGCGTGAAGCAGTGATTTTACTTACTTTAGCTTACTATCCTGAGTTGTGGTATGAAAATTTTGAAATTCTTTCTGAGTTAGAATTAAAAAATACTCAATTGATAATTTTTCATCAAGCTATGTTGGAAATTCTTGGGGACCAACAGCTTCATAATAAAGAGACGATGGTTGCGTTCTTAGAAAAAAGAGGGCAAAAGGCTCTGTTAGAGCGTATGAAACATCTTGTGCAAAATATTGGTATGCGTATTATTCTTGGTGGAGCCCCTATAGAAGATGCGCGTGCTATATTAAAACAAGCTGTCTACTTGCATCTTCAAGAACACCACCTACATAAGAGGTTACAGGATATTGAAGAGCAACTTGTAGAAAATCCTAAGAGTGAGGTTTTTGATCTGCTTCGTGAGGTAAAAAATGAGCTGGAGCAGATGCAGGCAACAGAAGCGTTAATTGAAGGATTTGGAAGTTGGTTGGATGAAAAAATAGACGGGAATACACAAGATACGATAAAATGATTCGCTTTTTTAATGCGAATCAGTCACTTAAATTTTAGATGAGGAAGTTTATTTGGAGTGACATTTTTATAAAGATGACAATTAAATTTTAGGAAAAGCGGGTAAATTTTAGGAAAAGCGGGAAATTGGTTCTTACGATAGGGTGCAGAGATTATCTCAGAAGGGCTGAGAGGTGTCGGGGAAACTTCTGGAGTTTTCCCGCGTTTTTGTCTGGATGTCAAGTTTGTCTGGATGTCAGGGCGTATACAAAATGTATTCTTTCCAATGGTAATCTCTTAACAGGAAGTATATATGAGTAACTATTGGTAGATTTTAGTGAGAACAAAAAAACTGGTCACATGGAAACTGTGAAGTGATCGAGTGGAGTTATGGTATGGCAACAAAGGTTAAACAGAAAGATAATGCAGAAGTAACAAACCAAGCGAGTTTGGATAGTCCTCTTCTTGATTTTTCTGATGATGCCATCAAGAAAATGATTAAACTTGCCAAAAAAAATGGTTACGTAACAATGGATGAACTCAATGCAGTTCTTCCTTCTGACGAGGTTACATCCGAACAAATTGAAGATATCTTGGCGATGTTCTCTGAGATGGGGGTTAATGTTGTGGATGATGAGGATGAAGTTGAGTCTGAAAATTATGAAGAAGAAGTTACGGTAGAGGGGGGTGATTTAGTAGAAGCCTCTAGCCACGCAATTGCAACGACAACGAATAAACGCGAAGTAACAGATCGTACGGATGATCCGGTGCGTATGTATTTGCGTGAGATGGGAGCTGTTGAGCTTCTTTCGCGGGAAGGCGAAATTGCCATTGCTAAGCGTATTGAAGCAGGGCGTGAGACAATGATTGCGGGACTTTGTGAGAGTCCTTTGACTTTTCAGGCTCTTATTATCTGGCGTGACGAGTTAAAAGAGCAGCGTATTCTTCTTCGTGAAATTATTGATCTTGAAACGACTTATGCTGGTCCAGAAGCAAAGCAGGCTCCTGTTATTGAGCGAAGTGAAGTTGATAAGACCGTAGAAGAAAAAATGTCTTCTGGTATACGTAATATGGGGGAGAGCGCAGGAGAGAGAAACATTGAAGACGATGATGAAGAGGACGAGGACGATGTTAACTTATCGCTTGCTGCAATGGAAAATGAACTTTGTCCTCAAGTTATGGAAACATTGGATTTTATTGCTCAAACCTATGTAAAATTACGAAAATTACAAGATCAGCATGTTGAAAGCAGTTTGGCAGAGCGTAAAGAGGGGGCCCTTACATCTTCTCAGAAGAAGAAATATATTCAATTAAAGGGTGAGTTGATTCAAGCAGTAAAATCTCTTTCTTTAAACCAAAATCGTATCGAAGCTTTGGTTGAACAGCTTTATGACATCAATAAGAGATTGATTCATAATGAAGGTAAGCTGAAACGGATTGCCAATAGCTATGGCATTGGCCATGAGGACTTTTTAAAAGAATACCAAGGGCGTGAATTGGACGCAGATTGGATGAATTATATTGCTGCTTTGCCTACACCTGGTTGGAAAGAGTTTTCGGTGCGTGAAGCAAAAGAAATCCAAAAACTGCGAAGTGAGATACAAAATCTTGCGCAAGAAACGGCTATTTCGATTGGTGAATTTCGTCGGATTGTTATGCAGGTGCAGAAAGGTGAACGCGAATCAACAATTGCAAAAAAAGAGATGGTAGAATCTAATTTGCGTCTTGTCATTTCAATTGCAAAAAAATACACCAATCGTGGTTTGCAGTTTCTTGATCTTATTCAAGAGGGCAATATCGGTTTGATGAAGGCTGTGGATAAGTTTGAATATCGGCGCGGCTACAAATTTTCAACTTATGCAACATGGTGGATTCGTCAAGCTATTACACGTTCAATTGCTGATCAGGCACGTACAATTCGTATTCCTGTTCATATGATTGAAACAATTAATAAAATTGTTCGTACCTCGCGTCAGATTCTCCATGAAATTGGACGAGAACCAACACCAGAAGAATTATCTAGCAAGCTTTCTATGCCGTTAGAAAAAGTACGAAAAGTTCTTAAAATTGCAAAAGAACCTATTTCTCTCGAAACGCCTGTTGGTGATGAAGATGATTCCCATTTGGGTGATTTTATTGAGGATAGGAATGCGTTATTACCAATTGATGCTGCTATCCAAGCTAATCTGCGAGATACGACAACACGCGTTCTTGCTTCATTAACACCGCGAGAAGAACGTGTTTTGCGGATGCGTTTTGGAATAGGGATGAATACAGATCACACGTTGGAAGAAGTAGGACAACAATTTTCAGTTACAAGAGAGCGTATTCGTCAGATTGAAGCAAAGGCACTTCGTAAATTGAAACATCCTAGCCGTTCACGAAAATTGCGCAGTTTTCTCGATTCTTAAATAAAGGAATTCGTGTGCATTTTAATAACTTCCTCCTTCTTCTTAATGAAGGGGGGAGGTGCTTCATGTTGTACTTGGATACTTTCTTGAGAAAAACATAGGAAGAATTTGAACAATCTAGAAAGTTTACGATGTTTAATGTTTTTCTTAGCTTTGGGGCTTTATACTTCTCTGTCTCAAAAGAATAGATATAGGGCAAAGGGTGGTTATGGAGTAGAGAGTAGGGGGCTTTCAAGAAATGAACGATAAAAACATTACCTTGCGTATAGCGCGGCTCGTTTTTAAGAAATGAGATCTATTAGGAATAAACTTATATTGCAACATACGGACTTTTTGATGAAAAATGTATATTCTTTGCGGAATTTTTCTATCATTTTAGGTGACGCATTTTATTCTTCGTTAAGTTTACAAAGAGATGTTTCAATAGGTTATGTTCATTTATATGCGCTATTTTTGAATATTCTCTTTTTATTCAGATAGCTTTTAAGAACATGGTTTAAAGTATACATTGAGTTGAATCTTTTTAAGAGACAGAAATAGATGAAATTATAGAAATTAAACGTTTCATTTTTTATAGATCGTCTTAATTAAAAAAGGTATGTCTGAGTTTATGAGTGGAGAACTTCCCTTTTGGAAAGTAAAAAAATTAGAAGAGATTTCCATTTCTGAGTGGGAGAGCCTTTGTGATGGCTGTGGCCGTTGTTGTTTCCATAAAGTTGAGGATGATGATACGGGTGACCTTTATGCAACCAGTATTGCTTGTCGTCTTTTAGATGGGCAAACTTGCAGGTGTCGAGATTATGCTCATCGTAAATCAATTGTACCAGATTGTATATCGCTAGATATTACGATAGTTAAAACAGCGCGTTGGCTTCCAGAAAGTTGTGCTTATAGATTAATTTATGAGGGAAAAGATCTTCATTGGTGGCATCCATTGGTATCAGGGGATTGTCAGACGATACATACAGCGCATATTTCTGCACGCGGACAAATAGAGATTTACGAAGACGAATTATTATCTGAGGAAGATTATCTTTATCACATTACTGGTCTTCTACGTGAAGGCCAGTAATATGATTTTTTATACAACTTGTTTGTGACTTAATCGATCGCAAAGACTACAGTGACGCTCACGTTATAATTTAATTCACCACCTGCAAAATTTGTATTTGCGTAGCTTACATCTGCTGCTCTACTCATGAGCCGTGGTGTTGGGTGATAGTAATCATCCTTTTCATTGATTTCAATAATTTTTCCTAATTTTAAATCGGCTGCTTGCGCTATCGTTTGCGCTTTTTCAATGGCTTCAGTAATGGCTTTTTTACGTGCTTCTTGATAAAATGGCTTTGTATCTGCGTTGGTAAAAGTAATGCCGTTAACTGAATTAACACCTAGTGTCATCGCTTGATCAAAGATTTTACCAGCATTGGTAAGATCACGAATGCGCACGGTTAAAGAATTTGAAACATGATAGAGTTTTTCATTATTCTTTTTTTCGTGGTGTTTATCAGAGGTCGACTGATAAATGGATAAGCCTGATGTTTGCAAATCATTTTCTTGGATGCCATTGTTTTTAAAAGCGTTTATAATATCATTGATGGATTGATTATTGGAAGCTAATGCCTTTTGGGCAGTTTTGTCATAGGTAACAACGGCTAGATTAATAATGGCCATATCCGGTGCTGCTTGACTTTCTCCGATTGCTGTCACTGTAATCGTTGCATTTTTCATTTTATTTTCTTCAGCATAAGCACGTACAGTCAACGATGTGGCTAAGAGTGTAAATGCTAATATAACTGTTTTAACCAGAGAACCCTTCAGTGGTTGAATTTTCTTTTCTATCATATCTATACCTTTATATTTGTCAGTTAATTATTCTCTCATTTTTAAGAGTTTTTGTAAAGAAATTAGAGCACTGAAAAAAAAACCAATAGAAAAGAGAAAAAGATGGGTTATAATCTTTGTCAGCTCTTGTATCATAGGGCATTTTAGTTTAGAGAGAAACAACCGTATGTGGGGCCTGTAGCTCAATTGGTTAGAGCCAGCGGCTCATAACCGCTTGGTTGGGGGTTCGAGTCCCTCCGGGCCCACCAATAGGGAAATGTCCAATAGAAAAATGGATCGCTTATATAAAAGTTTTGAGATTCTACCTTTTTTGTTTTTTATTTATTTTCCTGTTTGTTTTAGAAGCTTTTGGTCGTTGTTTGTTGCAGTTTTTTCTCTCAGTCGCTTTAATATGATGGTATGTTTTCTTAGTCTCATCAAAGAAGTTCTCTCATTTGCAACCTTTTAGCATTTGGATTAACTGATATGGGGCGCTATTTACTTTCTTAATTCATATACTGTTTTGTACTTTTTCTGTGTGGTGTTCTTCATAAAATAGAAGGCTAAAAGCTTCATTGGATAAGTTTATTTATACTTGTTCTGCAAATAAATAGACCTCAATAAAACCAATTTTAAAGATTGGACCTGTTCAGAACAAATGGCTCAAAAAACATTTAGTGTAAATTTGCTTTTTTCTTAAGTGATGCTAAGGTCTTTTAGACGTTCGAATAGCATCATCGTGATGAAAGGTTAGTGTATAAGAGAATGTGATCTATGGGCATTCATATGTATCATGGGGCAACGATGATAATAACATTTGTTGATATTTTTTTCCCAAGAAAGGAATTCTATTTGATATTTTGAGAAATATTGTTCATAGTGACGGTGGCGTGTTTTCTGAAAAGAATTTTATTAATTGTTCTTTGAAAAGTCAATTGAGTGATTATTTCTATCGCTTTGCATCATCCAGATTCTATTGTAATAAGCATTTTATTATTCTGTAAGAAAATTTTCTATGATATTGGAAAATTCATTAAAATGCCATTTTCTGTTTTTGTGTATTTTTTGCTTAATGTTTAAATTATAGAGTTTTCATGTGATCCGAATTATTATTGAAGAACAGACGTCTTTTTTGATTTTACTCTCATAAGGAATTGGCAATATTGCGGTAACCCTAGCACTTTTTTGTATTGCTAACATTTTTCTCGTATTGATCGTATAGAGAGTTTTATCTTTATTATGAGTTTTTTCTCTTATGAAAAATTATTGGCAGGGAGGGTGTTTTTTTGGAAAAGTATACTTTTTCTTCAAAGTCATACTTTGAAAATATAATTCTTCATAATTTGCATAAGGGAATTTCTCTCTTGTTGTAAATCTGTATAAAATTTACGTACAAAGATTGTGCGTGGTGATTCGTTTTATTTTTTAATAGTATCATTTTTGCTTATGATAGAGACTTATATTAGTATTTACAAGGGGCGTTTAGAGGGGAGGTTACCTGTAAACGTGTTACAGAGTTTTAGGTAATGTGGCTCTGTTTATAAGAATTTATTCCTATAACATTGTTATATTCTTGCTTTGCAATATTGTTAAAAAAACATAGATGGTGCTATGTAGAATAAATTGTGATGTATTTTTTTCAAAAAGCTTTTTCGTGTTCTCTTATATAGAGTTCAGGAGTGTCTTCAGGGATATTTTCACATTAGTTTTTATTGGTCCGAATCGCAAGATCTGCGTAACATTATTCGCGTTTTTGATAGATTATACCAATTTTCATAAGAAGGTCTGGATCGTGTGATGCTTTCTGTTTCACCATGGTGCATGACTAATAGAACTTCATCTGATTTTGTAAAATAAGTTTGTACACAATTGCTTCCATACTGCCTATTGCAAATATTTTTTTCTAAGGTATGAGATATATTTTAAACGCTTTAGCGTTATATAGTGTGACTACATGGAGTATGACTATGAAGAATGATAAAAAATTTGAAACAACTTTATCTGATATTATTGTGAAATGGGAGTCTTTATCGACGTCTCAAAAGCAAGCGATATTGGATAAAGTAGAAAATTCTACAGATTCTACAGATTCTGCTCATTCAACAGAACATTTAAGGCTTCAATCTTCTTTTTATCTCCAGACGAAATCAAAGTTATGAGTTTTAAGTCTTCATCGGAGATGTTGAAACCAGTTATTACATATATGGCACTAGCATTTCCCAGTGTATTCAAAATAGCCATGAGTTTGTCTACAGAAGGCCTCTTGCCTCCATTTATCATTTGTTGGACGTAATTTTGTCCACAGCCTGCAGCTCTGCTTATTTCAATCATTGTTCGTCCGTCACTTTTTATTAATTCAACTAAGCGTTGGAACCAATCTTTTTCAGTCTTTGTCATTTTTAGACCTTTACATATTTACGCTATAGCGTTAATATTGCGTTGCGAATCCAGAATATATGATACAAGGAGCGTGAAAATATCCATGTGTAGCTCTTCGCTAAGGAAGCATATAGAGTTGTTTTTAACTAATAACAAAATGTCCCCATACACTTTCAGATTCGAATCAATAAAAATGGTTGCTTAGTTCCACGGTTGTGAAAAAGTAAATGTGTATACCAGAAAGGGCGATACACACTCGTATGTTTATGAGATTTCACTATGATAGTATACGTAGCAGCATTATAAATCAAGATATACCCCAACATCAGAATTTGTAAAAAAAATTCTGCGTTGAGGTAGTGTGTGAATATAACGAAGCTTTAGAGCCTTAAGAGATAGGATAATGGCTGTAGAAAAAATGTAAATTGCATAGACAAAGAATACTGATTTCTTCTTTATTGTAATAAATTAGATCACTATCAGATGGTATATCGTATATATGCGTAAAAAAATGGGAAATATCAAAAAAGTGATCTTGGATATTTTATTAAACAGGAAGGTAATCTGATCCACAAAGGTGGTTGTTTGGTAGAATTGTACATTCGATCAATGCCCTTATGGCGATGAATGTGTTTTTATGATGCTGCGGTTTATAATGAAGTCTGTGTTTATAATGATATTGTTATTGATAACAATGCATTAACATATGGTTGTTTAGTTGTTCGTAAGAGTTCGCATGTTTATGAAAAATAAGAACTTTATCGTTATTTGAATATGAGTGGAGATGCATATGTTTATGCTAATGCGGTCTTTTTTGATCAAGTTTTGAATGCTCAATGTATTGAATTTTGTGGTGATACTCGTGATTTTAGAAAGGCTCGAGTTTATAATGATGCTTTAGTTTGTGGTGATGTAAAGATTTGTGGGAAGGAAAAATTTTACAGAAATGCTGTGCTTTGTGACACTGAAGATTTTTGTAATAATGAAAAACTTTCATATATAGCCGCATTCCTCATGGCGTAAAAAAGGAAGATAGGAACGATTTGGGCAAGGCTTGTATGATTGGATTGCGTCGTTAGTTTTATTTGACGTTCCTTATTTTTTGTATTTTGTGTCAATAAACGTGTCGCAAATAATTGGTGTGAGTGTAGATTTAGCCGCTTTCAGAGATTTGTTTGCGTCATTTATCAATGCTTTAATGGAGAAAATAAGAACGCCGAGAGTGACTGTTCACACTTGGAACATGCAATTTATTGCATTCTTTTTTTGATTGAGGATGAAACAAATTGGTCAAGATGATCACTTGAGCGACAATTAAGGGAGATCCAAATGAGTGTAAACGAAATTTTATTGGGAGCAATGATTGTTGTTTTGTTGTGCAGTGGGGTTATATTTCGGTTTTCTTTATATTATCGCAGTCAAGTGAAAATTTTAAAAGAGGAATCTAGAAGAATAAAGCATGAGTTTTTAAGAGATTCTATGAAGATGACTGAAGAACGAGATAGGGCTATTAGAGAGCAAAGTATGGTGATTAAAAGACGTGACCAAGCAATTGAAAAACTGAAAAAACAAATTAAGCAATATGAAAAAAATGAAAAGAAATATAAAAAAATGCTTAAATCTGAAGATGATAAAGAGTGATTGTATTCATATTTTGCATTAAAGGGTTTGGAAATGTGTTAGGAAGATTGGAATGACGAGAGAGATAAACTTTAATGAAGCCAATTATGGTGCTGATGGAGAGATTGTATTGGAAGAGAATATTCAAGTTTACTCTGATTTTATGACAACATTTAAGTTTATAAGACAGAGCGTCGTTGATCATAAAATAAGAGTTTATGATGATAAACCAGTTTATAGGTAGGCTGGTTATTAAAAAGCGCGTCTATACAATCCAGCAATTTTATATTATTACTGGAAACAATTTTGCACGTTCTTTTTAGATGTAAGGTATAAATGCTACGATAGTTTCAGCTAATAGGTATAAAAAATTGCATGATAATAGAAAGAAAGAGATATTTGCTTTTTATGAAGATGAAATGGGTAAGTCAGTTATGATTATCAGATACAGAAGAGGAATATGAACGTAAAAGATATTAATATCTTGTAGAGTACATATATTTCTCATTGATGATTTATCTTCTCTTCATGTGCGTTTATTTTTTATGAAAAATACAAAACTTAAAAGATTTTCTTTTTGATAAAGGCTATAGAGATTTGAGTATGATTGAAAATAAACATATAATCTGTAAGAATATGACTGTTATTTGTGAGTGTCAGAAATAATACAGAACTTCCTCTCATTGAGGGGAAATCAATCACTTTTCATTTATCACAAAAGTGACTCCCATACCATTATACAAAATAGACGCTTGTTTTAATGGTAAAGAACGTTAGGACTGTAGTTCTCTAATAAGAGCCTTATGTGTAATTTCTTTTATTTGCTTAATATTGATTAGGATATCTTGTTTTGTTGGATAACCTTTACTAGAAAAAGCAATTTTTTGTGCATCTCCTGAGATTAAACGCCAGTACCATTGATTGTGAACTCCTTGAAACACCTCAAAATACATGCTTCCCACCTCATAAAATAGCTGATAATTTTCAGGATAAATATTTAACTAATCCGCTTGTAAACATTAATGTATGTCTCTCTAGGAAGTCGTCAATATATTCCCCTTAAATTTTCTGACCTTAAAAAATAATTTCTATGAGAGCTATTATTCTTTTAACAAGAAAAAATTTATTGTCAATAAGATATGAATGAGAATTTTATACTATAAAATTATTTTTTTTAATTTAAAGACACTATACTTTCATTTACAACGCAAATATTTTTCTGTCGTTACAGAAAAAAGTTTATAAATTATATAAAATTTCACCAGCAAGGATAAAGTAAAAAATACTTTTTTCCATACTGGTAGAGTTTAATCATTTCTTGTTTTTTCTTTTTAAATAGACGTTTATTGATTAGCTATAACCTCTTTTTGGGATACGCTTCGAATGAGTAAATCAATGAATAAGCTAAGGGTATAAGAATTGGCCATTTTAGCTTTCATATCGATAAGAGAGGTTGTAGTTTTAGGATTAAAACCATTTGATAAACCTTGTCTTGACAAATATTGCTGCAATTTTTCATAAGAACTGTCGATTTTTTCTTGATTTAGTTTTTCGTTACGATCACTATCGGCAAGAGTTTCTTCCAGTCCCTCGATTTTTTTAATAAAATAATTCCAGTCAAAATCACCTTTTGTATATTCGGTGTCAAACATTTTTCCTTGTCCAGTTAAAAGCCAATTAATATTGACACCATATAACGTGCGGTATGTTTGTAAGACACTAAGATTGGGTTCTCTCTCTCCACGCTCATAAAAAGCAATGGAATTTTTTGTCATGCTAAAACTTTTAGCTAAGGTTTCACGTGATGGATCGCCTAAAGCAAGACGTACATAACGTAAACGTTTTCCAAATATGGTTTTTGATTCAGTTTCAGGACGTGCCACGAATTATCTCCCTCGGTAAATCATCATGGTATAAATCATTAAATAATAAAAGCACACTATGTATTAATATTCTATGATATAATGTCAATATTATAGCTTTAATTTCTTGTTGTTTTTTTATTTGTGTAGCTAGAAAGCAATCTTGCACTTATTGTATTGACAATTGATATTCACTTCAAAACAAAATTCCTTGTTGCTACATTTGTCTCTTGCTTTTTTTGAGAGAATTTTCATGTAACTTTACCATATATATTCTATACACCTCTGCATTAATAGATGCAACTTTAAAGAGATGCAAACTTTGGATTGGTACTGGGTGTGCTTAGATGAAGTAGAAAATAAACTTTGAGGAATGATCATGGCCCTATTACGCTATTTTGGGTTTGCTTTTTTTTTCACGATTATTGGTGTCTTTTTAGGAGGGGTTATTGGTTGGTTTGAAACGGAAAGTATTACTGGTTTTCTTAAATATTTTTTTATTTGCTTTGTTTTAGGAGTTTTGGAAATTTCTTTATCTTTTGATAATTCTATTATCAATGCGCGTGTTCTTAGTAGAATGAGTCCATTGTGGCGTCGTCGTTTTCTTATGTGGGGCATTTTGATAGCTGTATTTGGGATGAGAATTGTTTTTCCATTATTGGTGGTTGTCGTTGCTGTTGGGATTAATCCAATTGCGGCAGTCAAATTAGCGATATGGGAACCACATCGATATGCTGAAGTTTTAACCGATGCGCATATGGGGATTGCTGCTTTTGGAGGAACTTTCCTTATGATGGTTGGCTTAAAATATTTTTTTGATTCTGAAAAAGAAGTGCATTGGCTTAATGTTATAGAGAAACCTGCTCAAAAGTTTGGGGCGCTTGTTGGAATTGATATTGCAATTGTTTTGATTTTGATCTTATTGGTTTCAGGTCAGATTGACGCAGAAAATAAAATAACTTTTTTATTGGCAGCACTTTATGGACTTTTGACCTTTATCGGTGTTGAAGTTGTCGGTCATCTTTTGGATACTCCTCAAAAGACTTTAACAACAGTAGCTCACGGGGGAGTAGGGGCGTTTCTTTATTTAGAAGTTCTTGATGCTAGTTTTTCTTTCGATGGCGTGGTTGGTGCTTTTGCCTTTTCACACAACCTTTTTATTATTGCGATAGGTCTTGGTATCGGAGCATTTTACGTTCGTTCTATGACAATTATGTTGGTTGAATCAGGAACATTATTGCATTATCGTTATTTAGAGCATGGTGCTTTTTATGCAATTCTAGTTCTTGCAGTGATTATGTATCTGCAAACGATTATATCGGTTCCTGAAGTTTTAACAGGACTTGTGGGAGTCTGTATTATTGGAATGGCATTATATTCTTCGATTCGTTTTAAGCATCGTCAATTGGATAAACATGTTGTATCTAAGTAATGGAGATCTCTTCCTTTTTCAAACTTTTGTTTATCGCATATCTTTGAATAGAAAGAGGTCTTTTATGCAAAATAAAATACTATTTTATTGCTTATTTGCGTTTTTTTAAGTTGAGTTTATTGCATAATACTACCCATGAAGGGAATAATATACAATCTCTAGGATACTTTTTGACCTAAATATAAGACAGAAAGCTGATGCTATACTTTTTACCAGCTTTCAATATTATGACAAGCTTTTGCATTAATGGTTCATAAGAGGCCTTTTTGCTGTTTTTTTGAATGATTTCTATTCATACATTGGATTCTCTTTGTAACGTGTAAGAGAATGGTTTTGAAACAGGTTTGAAATGAGAGAATTTACGATATTCTGAACTCTTACTTAAATATGTGCAAAATAATTTATCCTTTATAAATCAGTGTATTATAATGGTAGATTAGAGAAGGATATTTTAAGAGACCATTAAAAGTTCTATACCGGCTTCGTTCATTGTTTTAAGCATAGTGTTTAGTGATCCGTTTACATCAATACCAGCACAGGCATTTAATGAAACACTGACTTTAAAACCGCATTGCATAGCGTGAAGAGCAGAAAATCCGACACAAAAATCAGTTGCTAAGCCACACATAATGAGCTTAGTAAAACCATGTTCTTTAAGATAAACTTGTAAACCTGTTGGTGTTTTTTGATCATTTTCAAGAAAAGCAGAATAGCTATCCATTTTTTGATTATAGCCTTTTCTAAGGATAAGTTGTGCCTTTTCCACTCTAAGAGATGGATGAAATTCTGCTCCTTGTGTTCCTCGTATGCAATGATCAGGCCAAAGTATTTGAGGACCATAGTCAAGAGTGACTGTATCATAGGGCTTTTTTTCAGGATAGCAGGAAGCAAAGCTGCAATGGTTTTTGGGATGCCAGTCTTGGGTTAAGATAATGTGATCAAAATGATTTATGAGATTATTGACGGCGGGTAAAATAGCATCACCTTGTGGTACGGCAAGTGCTCCACCTAGTAAGAAGTCATTTTGAACATCAATGACGATTAAGGCTTTTTTTTCCATAAATATATTCCTATACGAGATGAGCTTTTATCGTATTTTTAAAAAGCTATATGTCGTCTTGAAGTTTTGAAATGATATGCTGGATATTGATATTATTTTTATAATTATCAAGCCAAAAGAGGGGAATGGATAAGTTTTTACAATTGGTTTTATAGTTTTTTACGAATTGTAACCACGTACCAATGGGAAGTGCACTGTATTCATTTGTTGCTACGTGTTGATGCAAAGCTTTCATGATCATTGGGCTTGGAACGTCAGATCCCATAAGGCGGCGGTCGTTTTGTAAACGTAATTTAAGCCATATCAAGGCAAGGGGTGAAGTCCATTGCTTTCCGTAGCAAAAAATCGATGAAAAAAGAGAAGGATTTTTTACTGCGTAATATAAAGCCCATAAAGCGAGAAAAGAAGGCGCATAGAGAATTGCTTTTCTTTGTGGTACCATATTACATTGATAAGTCGGTTTAATACGATAAAAATACAATGTTATATCTGGTATGGAAAAGAGAGGCAATGTTTGATAACAGGTTTCAGGTACAGCTAAAAAGATTTGCTTTTTGCTCTTTAGGGGGATGTTTTTTTGCATTCAGGACCATACTGGGGCTTGTGAGATTAGAAAAAATGTACCAATATAAAGCGAAAGCTTTTGATACGACGTAAGTGCTATTTACTGTACAGTTTCAAAAAGCAAAAGCAGTTTTTTCAAAATCCTAATCTTTAATATCGCATAATATAAAGAGAAATTTATGGCACGTCAATTTATCTATCATATGGCTGGGCTTAACAAGTCTTACGGCAATAAAAAAGTTCTAGAAAATATTCATTTGTCTTTTTATCCAGATGCGAAGATCGGTATTTTAGGGCCGAATGGTGCAGGGAAGTCAACTATTTTACGTATTATGGCTGGGCTAGATAAGGAATATACGGGAGAAGCATGGATTTCTGAAGGAGCTCGCTGTGGTTATCTACCACAAGAACCTTTGCTTGATGCGAGCAAAGATGTGCGTGGTAATGTGATGGAAGGTGTTGCAGATAAACAGGAAGTTCTTGAGCGTTATAACGAATTGATGATGAATTATAGCGAGGAAACGGCTGATGAAAGTGCACAGCTTCAGGACATTATTGACAGTCAGAATCTTTGGGATTTAGAAAGTCAAGTGGAAATGGCTATGGCTGCTCTTGGCTGTCCGCCAGCCGATGGGGATGTAACAAAACTTTCGGGTGGTGAGAAGCGGCGTGTTGCACTTTGTAAATTGCTTTTGTCAAAACCTGATTTATTACTTTTGGATGAACCGACAAACCATTTAGATGCTGAAACGACGGCTTGGCTTGAGAGGCATCTACGTGAATATCCTGGGGCTGTGCTTTTGATAACCCATGATCGTTATTTTCTCGACAATGTAACGGGTTGGATTTTAGAATTAGATCGCGGTAGAGGTATTCCTTATGAGGGGAACTATTCTGCTTATTTGGGGGCTAAAGCCAAGCGTTTGGCTCAGGAAGGCCGTGAAGAGGCAGCGCGTCAACGTGCTTTATCACGTGAGCAAGAATGGATCGCTTCTAGTCCAAAAGGGCGACAAGCAAAGTCAAAAGCTCGGATTAAGGCTTATGATGAGTTGGTTCAAGCAGCACGTGAGCGCCGTCCTGGAGAGGCGCAAATCATTATTCCTATTGGAGAAAGATTAGGACAGGTTGTTATTGAGGTTGATAATCTCTCTAAAGCTTATGGTGAACGTGTATTGATTGATTCTCTTTCTTTTAAACTTCCTGCTGGTGGCATTGTCGGCGTTATTGGGGCCAATGGTATGGGAAAGTCGACCTTGTTTAAAATGTTGACGGGACAGGAAAAGCCCGATTCAGGTCAGATACGTATCGGTGAAACAGTTCACATGAGTTATGTGGATCAGAGTCGCGATTCCTTGGTGGGGGATAAAACTGTTTGGGGGGAAATTTCTGGTGGAAATGACATTATTAAATTAGGCAAATATGAGATGAATAGCCGCGCTTATTGCGGGGCTTTTAATTTCAAGGGGGCAGATCAGCAGCAGAAGGTGGCAAATTTATCAGGAGGGCAGCGCAATCGCGTACATTTGGCGAAACTTCTAAAAGAGGGGGGGAATGTGCTTCTTCTTGATGAACCGACAAATGATCTTGATACTGAAACATTGGGTGCATTGGAAGATGCATTGGAAAATTTCGCTGGTTGTGCAGTTATCATATCGCATGATCGTATGTTTCTTGATCGATTGGCAACACATATTTTAGCCTTTGAAGGTGATGGTCATGTAGAATGGTTTGAAGGTAATTTTGCTGAATATGAGGCTGATAAAGTTCGTCGTCTTGGGGCGGAATCTCTTAATCCTAAGCATGCAAATTATAAACCTCTTACACGCTAGAATTTTTTATCTTATCTCAACTTTGTTGGAATAATAGTGTATTTTATTGCGTTTGTTATTTCATAAATAAAGAGTGTGTGTACTCTGTGGGAGTTTTTATTCATTGAAAAGAGTAAGAGACACTTTATGAAATTATAGCCTAAATATGGTTGTTCTAATCATGATATATAACCGGTTATTTCTTGTAAAATTGCAATGAAAAGGAGGAGATGAAGAGTATAGCACTACTTCTACAAATGCTCTGGTCATTGAGCATTACCATCTTTACTTAATAAAAATGCAAGCTGGCATCATCATGTTATTTATTTTTTCTCAATGGTATACAGTTTTTGTTTTGAGGTGGGCATAAAAGATATTTTTATCTATATGTCCTCTCTGTTTATGAGCTGTAAGAGAATGATTTGGATTGATTTATCATGAATATTATAATGAGAAGCAGATGGATAAGATCTGTTCGTTTTTTACATTAGCCTATTTTTTTCATAGTATGATAAAATAGAGAGCACAAAATAGATGAGAATATGCGTTGTATACTTGAATTTTTTTCCTATAAACAAATGTTTATAGGAATGTTGAGGGGATAATTATGAAAAAAAGTGCAAGTTTAGATGCAATGGTTGAGCTGCTGAAAGCGGTCGCAGAAGTAAGCCATTTACGTGTTCTTAGGCTCTTACATCATGAAGATTTAACAATCCCTGATTTTATTTTTATTCTTGATCAGTCGCAAGCATGTATATCACGATATTTACGTTTATTGTACGAAGCACGATTGATTGAGCGTTATCAGAAGGGGGATAGCCTTTATTTTAAGCTTTGTCATGATTTTTGGGGTGAAGACATTGTGATGGGTGTTCTTTCGGCTTTGCCAAAGAATGATGTGTTGTTAGCGCATGATTTAGAACGTTTGAAGGATGTTAAAAAGCAGCGTCAAAAAACGAGGAAGAAGTATTTCTTACAAAATGCGTTGCAACGGGATGTATTACGGTCATCTTATATGGCAGATTATGGTGTAGAAAACGCTTTACTTGAAATCATTGGCGATAAACCATTTCAGACGATGCTGAATATTGGAAGAGGTGAAGACTCTATCTTAAAATTGTTTTCTAATCTTTATACGCATGGGGTTCAAGTCGTGCTTGATAGCAATGTTTTTCACTTGTCTGTTGGAGATACAACTTTTGATTTAGTTATTCTTCATTGGGTTTTACATTTTTTTGAAAACCCTGAAATATTCCTTCATGAGATATCAAGTGTTTTGTGTCCTCATGGACGTTTATTGATTGTGGATTTTGGTTATCATGAAATTGAGTCTTCATATTCTGATCAAGCACATACGCGTTTTGGATTTTCGGCTTTACAAATAGAACAATGGCTTAAAAATACGAGACTTGTTCTAGAACAAACGGTTTGTCTTACTCCTATACAAAATGAAAACAGTGAGAAAGGTATGGTTACGCTTTGGCTTGCTCGTGATCCGCGTTTATTAGTTGACGATATCAAAGATAAACAAGTCAATTTTGCATAAATCGCGTTTGTTGACCTGCTTTATTCTCTGATTTTTCTTAAGGAATAGCGTAGAGATAAAACTTTATTCAATCATTGATAATCTATTGTTTTTTACATTTGTATTATGTTTTTATATGAGAGTATTGGTGTTTTACAGGGGCTTGGTGGCTGTGTACTGTGTAATGAAAGCATCTTCTATAGAGTTAAGCCTATGAGGATCGTTATTTAAGGTGTCTTGATATCATATTTGTTTTATTAGCCAATATATTGATTTTTTAGATTTCAATGAGAGGCTCGAATATAGGAATATTTTTTCATTTCAAATTTCCTGTTGCAGAATCCAAAAGAGTCTGTTTGTTTGTTACAAGAGAAGATATTTATCTAAATAATACCGTTTGTAAAAGGAAATACATATTTCTAAATATGAGAGCGGCGGCGATATGATGTAATAGCGCACAATATAATATAGTGATGGCTCATACCTTCATAAATGTCAAAAATGGTGGTACCCAATAGATCTTACGATGTTTCTTTAAACAGGTGCTTAGATAAGAAGTACCTTGGAATTTTTAGTGAGGGGTGCAAAAAGATGCTCTAAAAAGACGAAGGGGTAAAAGGGTAAGACAATGCATGATTTTCATTATTTAAAACACAGCGTTATGAGCGTGTTTGAAAGTCGTAAAGGCAAATGAAAGGGATGGTAAAGATGGCAATAGGTTTTTATCTTTGGGCTTTTATGTTTCGTTCAAAATAAATGATGGCTTTTTTAAGATTACTCAAACAGACGTAAATATTTTTACTCTAATTGGGCATATAAAAGCTGGGACTGTTTACATGGTTCTCATTTGCTCTAGTCTTTATCTCAAGCATATTGCCATGTTAGGAGCAGGTGTTGATTTACAAGTAATAGAAAACGTAAAAGCTTGGTAGATGACGCCATAAAATTACTCATAAATTAGTAATGGATTGGAGTGATATTCTGAATTTTAAAAACATTTTGTACAACAATGGTTATAATAGCGTATCTGACTTTACGTTTATTTCTTCTTACAAGCATTCATATATGGCGTTTGTCTATGTGTTTTTCATTATATTCATAAAAATAAGATTGACGATAATCTATGGATAGTCCGTGGCTGAAAGTAGAAAAGAAAAGCGTGATATTACACTAAAGTTTCGTATCTCTTTATCATGAGAAGTATGAAGGTTATTAAATAAGTCCATTTTTCTTGCCAAAAGTGATTTTTTCTTTTTATGCTTACTGCTCATTTTATGATGCAGCCCGTTAGTATAGCGTAAAATTGATAGGGCATCATCGTTTTATGTTTTTTATCCATATGCTTTTTCTTGTTTGTGATGTGCCGTAGTATGGCTATTCATTGATTCAATAGACGAAGGTTTAAAATAAGGGAATCTCACGTTCTTGAGATCTCTCATGTAAGTTGTAAAATGATGAGTTATGATTGTAAATCAATGCATTATTTACGTTAGAAGAACAGACTATAACAATTTTTGAGCATAGAAACTACTGTGTGTATTATTTTACGGGATCATTTAAATGATAGAGATTAAGAGAAACGGTCTGCATTGATCTCGGTTTGTTATGTTAAAATGCGTTAGAGCCTGTTGGTTATTGTAAAATAGTTTATCGTTATTTGGAATGATTATAGGACGTGATTCGAAACAAATACCTTCAGAGTTCTCATTTTTTCATAAAATTAAGCTGTTTAAATTCTTCATTGATTGTTACATGAGAGATGCGACAATATTTTAATAATCATTTACAGAATTTTTTATGAAGATAGATAAGATTTTAAAAATCTACATTTTTATTTTTGTGGTGATTGCTGTTGGAAAAGTGATTCTACTTTTATATAGTTTGATTTTTATAGGGTGGATACGTAGAAATTACGGTTTTTTTTGATTATGATTATCAGAGTTATGAAAGAAACTATTTAAAAGTTATAATGATCGTAGATTCCAATTGATGCCTCTTGAAATAAAATTGCTTCAAATTGGGTCATTTTAAACTTTTTTTGCCTAAATTTAAACATTTTTAAACAATTTATAACTCTTTTATGTTTTTTTGCGTAGAAGATGATAAGAATTTCTTGTTGTTTAAAGAATTTTGTTCCATAGCAAGAATATTGCATCGGCTATCTTAGTGGTTGATGTGAGAGGACGATCGGGGAACCTCCTCCCCCCCCCCGCGTGGATCCCCTAGATTGTCTGGCCTGACTGAGGATTTCCTCAGTCAGGCTTTTTATAATTGTTTTGGGGGATGTTGTAGCGTGTTATTAGGGGGAAGTGTAAGATCTGTTATTGTTTCGCCTATACTACCTAAATACATAGAGGGGCAGTTTTTGTTGGGCGGATAGTGTTAGCGTATTCATTTTCAATAATTTGATTTTTCTTTATTGAAGCATCGTTGAATGCTATAAGGAGAATCATAAAAGAAATCTATGTTTGTGTTCTATGATCTTTAGGTAAGAGATAATGGAATCTTTTTCGCGTCGTATTGTTTTTATTTTATTTGTATTTTTTATTTTTGGCGCTGTCTTTTTTGCTTCTCAAAGTAGTGCTGTTTATCAGTTTTTTTCCGGTCGCTCTTCTTTTTCTTCTCAGAAGCTTGATGTAACAGAGGAGGAGTTGTTAGAGAGATTGTCTGTATCTTTTCCAGATATTATCAAGCATCTTTCTAAGATGAGTCCTCAACAGCAAGAGGTGTTTATTGCGCAGCTGCGTCGTGATGTAATTGCGCTTGCTTTTAAAAGTGGTCAGAGTCGTGAGCAGGCTCACAAATCTGGTGAAACTGTTGCTATGGCTCTTTCAAAAGCGATTTCTCGTCCTTCCATTGCTAATGCTTATTTTTAGCTATTTTTTTAATCGCGCTTTTGGGTTTTATTTTAAGGAGCAAGAGCTTTTCGTGAAGTCTTGAAAAGTGCGAGGAGATAATTAATTTGTAAGGTATTAACAAAATTTATCTCTCAAAAGGTAAGCAATTGGAGTATAAGGGTAATGTTGCAATCATTACAGGAGTGATAGAAAGTCTATCAAGGGTATTGGTCCAAGTTAATTGCATTATCAATCGCTACAATGACAAAAGCAGTATTGACTATAAAAAAACACGTTAACCGTGTTTTATATGCCGGTTATTTTTTTATTTGATATGAGAAAATAAAAATTTTTTAAAGGATTTAAGCTTTCTTTGTTCTACGGATTTTAGGATATTTATCCACTTGTATGATTTCTGAAAATGAGGTGCAAGGCTGATAAGATGGTAGTCTGTGACAAAGAAAAAATATTTGAATGAAGATGAGGGTTTATTTTTATTTAAAAGGCTTTGGGGGTATTGAGTTTCCTAACATTTTTCAAAAAAACAGACAAAAGTAATTGTTAAGCTTTGTTGTAGAGATAAAGACGGATATAGCTTTTTTAGCATATTGTTTTATAATGATAATTTGTCATTTTCATATTAAGTGAGAATCTTAAGAATTGCAAAATTCTCTCGTTTTAAATTTATTCATGGTGAAAAAATCAAAATCACTTTCTTGTGCACTACAAGTGAGAGGCTTGTGTGGATAAAAGCTCTTTCAAAAAAAGAAGTAAAAAGCTTCTTTGAGGCATCTTGAGAGCTAAAAGTCTGTTGCAATATTTTGAATTGATAAAGAGTATGATGGTTTTAGTATATTTATGAATTTTTTATGCGCAATGATGGGAGCGGGGATTTGTTTTATGATTTGTTGGGGTTTTATCGGACATAAAGAGTGCTGTGGGTGTTTATTAACCAGAGAGAAGTGTTGATAACAGTTTATATTTTTTGTGAAACTTTTTTGATATTGAGGATCTTCGGTAAAAAGATGTTCTTGTCTCTCTTTAAGATGCTATTTTTTTAATATAAAAATTGAGTGATACAATAGTGATAGCAGAAATTTACAAATTATATCATTTTATTTAATACGATATAAGATTAATTATAGTCTCTTTATTTTTTTACTTTATGATATAGATAAATCTATAATTTGTGCATAAAGAGATTTTCTTTTGTTGCAGAATTTTATCTTGAAATTGTCTTACTCTTTCCTTTTTCAAGCCGTTCTTTTGCTTTCTTTTTTTGTACAATACGTTTGCAAATTATTTGCAGCTAGAATTTGAGAATGTTTGAGTAAAGAGAAAGAAAATGCAATTTTTGAAAATCTTGTTAAATACAGCGTGTGCTGTATTTTTTGTATTTGATGTAAGTTGGACTCATAGTGTCTTAAATGTTGCGGAATCAGGAGAATCCTCAGTGATTGTTGCTTCTAAGATTCCTGATCGTCCTTATGAGTTTCTTATTCAGAAACTTGCGAATAAATATAATGTTCCCGTTAATTTAGCACATGCTGTTGTAAAAGTTGAAAGTAATTATAAGGCAGGTATAAAGGGGGCTGCTGGCGAAATAGGTTTAATGCAAATTAAACCCTCTACGGCACGAGGGTTGGGCTTTAGTGGTTCTGTACAGGATTTGTATGATCCTGCGACCAATCTTGAATATGGTATGCGTTATTTGGCACGGGCCTATAAACTCAGTGGTGGAAGTACATGTGGTACAATCCTTAAATATAATGCAGGCCATGCTGCAAAAAAAATGAATTCTATTTCAGCGAAATATTGCGCAAAAGTAAAGACTTATCTGGCTTCATTAAAATAAAAACATCTGTTGAGAGAGGTTTGTCATAAAATATTTTAAGATGCTATTTTCACGGAGCAGAAAATGTTTTATAAATTAGTATGTCAGTCGGCTGGGCAGCCGCGCTTGTCTGATACTGAAATACGGCAGGTGAGGAAAGTCCGGGCTCCATGGAAAGACGGTGCCGGGTAACACCCGGCAGGGGTGACCCTAGGGAAAGTGCCACAGAAAGTAAACCGCCTATTTTTATAGGTAAGGGTGAAAGGGTGGAGTAAGAGCCCACCGCGCATTCAGTAATGAATGTGGCAAGGTAAACCCCACCGGGAGCAAGACCAAATAGAAATGACGTGCAAAATTTAATTTGCAGCCGATTTCCGGGCGAGTCATTCGGGTAGGTTGCACGAGGCGGATGGTAACATCCGTCCCAGATGAATGGTTGCCATGTAAAGTGTAAGCTTTACTCTACAGAACCCGGCTTATAGGCCGACTGATATTTCATGATGATACGCGATATTTTATAAGATCAATTATATATGGTCTTTTATGGAGTCTATGTGTTTGAAATGGACACTTGAGCAAAGAGTGTTTTAAAAAATTATAACATTTCTTTAAGTATAATGCGTTAGGATCTGTTTTGGGATAACTTTAGTTTTTTCGTTCATTGTGATTAATGTGAAAGTTGAAGGCCAGGTTATTCTAAGATCAGTTGCCATGAGAGAGCTGTTGATTTAAGACAGCCTAACTTCAAGACGGATTATTTTGATAAAGCAGGATCAAAGAGCTGAACGCCATATTCCAGTGTTGTTACAGCCAGTTTTGGCTGGGCTTATGCCATTGGTTGGAGCAAAAGTGATTGATGGCACCTTTGGTGCTGGTGGTTACACGCGCGCTTTGTTAAAGGCAGGGGCACAGGTGATTGCTCTTGATCGTGATCCTCATGCTATAAGTGCAGGACAATCGCTTGTTGAAGAATTTTTTCCACGCCTTCTTTTGGTCCATATGGCGTTTTCACAGCTCGATCGTGTCGTTGAAGAGAAGGTGGATGCAGTTATTTTGGATATTGGTGTCTCTTCAATGCAGCTTGATGAAGCAGAAAGAGGTTTTTCTTTTCAAAAAGATGGTCCATTGGATATGCGAATGGCTCAGACTGGTTTTACAGCCAGCGATGTTGTCAATCATTTAAAAGCAAGGGATTTGGCGCGTATTTTTAAGATATTAGGGGAAGAGCGTTATGCGGGGCGAATTGCACGGATGATTGAAAAGCGTCGTGTTGTGCAGCCTTTTTTGCGTACAGGTGATTTGGCGGATGCTATCGAAACGTTGATAGGACGTAAACCGGGAGATCGTATTCATCCGGCAACACGTGTATTTCAGGCTCTTCGTATCTATGTTAATGATGAAATTGGTGAATTGGCATGTGGTTTATTTGCTGCTGAACGCGTTTTAAAAGCTGGAGGCCGTTTGGGGGTTGTCAGTTTTCATTCTCTTGAAGATCGTATGGTCAAAAGATTTTTTTCGGCTCGTTCTGGAGAATGTATGAGATCACGCTATCTGCCAGAAATAAAGGCTGCTCCAGCAACATTTTTTCCTTTGTTTAGAGGTGGGATCACGGCAACTAAAGAGGAGTTACAGAAAAATCCTCGTTCACGTTCTGCGAGGTTGCGTATTGGTGTACGGACTGAAGCAGAGGCTCTTGCAGCAGATATGAAATTATTTGGTTTAGCAGAGATTGCCAGTTTTGAAGGCAGCAAAAAATGACAGTTTTTCGTACATTTGATATGATTTTAGTGTTGATTATGATTTGTATGGCAGGACTTACTTATAAGGTAAAATATGATGTTCAAAAACGAATGAACGAAGTTCTTCATCTTGAGCATGAAATTGCTGCAGCAAAAAATACGGTAAGTTTGCTTCATGCTGAGTGGGCTGTGATGATAAGTCCTTCACGCATGCAAAAACTTGCGAAACGTTATCAGAAAGAACTTGGGTTAGAGGTTATACAGCCGCGTCAAATCGTGGAGTTTAAAGACATTCCGGTATGGGTACATGATCAAATTGAAGAAGTGATTAAACAAAATATCTTGGAAGATAATCAAAATATTTTGACAAATAATCGGGCTTCTCAGATCAATAGTGTTGTCCAAAAAGGCGCGCAGTAATGAAATCGACTTTTTTATTCTCACA
The DNA here is from genome assembly GCF_042195945.1 of Bartonella sp. AP30XZML. Lineage (NCBI taxonomy): Bacteria > Pseudomonadati > Pseudomonadota > Alphaproteobacteria > Hyphomicrobiales > Bartonellaceae > Bartonella > Bartonella sp. AP30XZML. The sequence continues at coordinate 51,093 of NZ_JBHIPJ010000102.1, forward strand.
GAAGAAAAAGCGCTTAAAGAATTCGTTGAATAATCATAATGTTTCTGTTCGTCGTCCCTATTCTAGTCGTCCACGTTTGCTTTTTTCGTTGTTCTGCTTTTTAATTTTATATGGCATCATGGGGGCTTGCCTTATTTCTTATGGGTTGGAAGGTGGACAGATTGAAGAAGCAAAAGGGCCAGGAGTTCTTCAATTGATGGCACGGCCTGATATCGTTGATCGTAATGGTCGTTTATTGGCAACAGATATTAAAACTTATTCACTTTTTGCTGAGCCACGACGTATTATTGATGTGGATGAAACAATTGAATTGCTCTCAACAGTTTTGCCTGATCTTAATTGGCAGGAAACCTATAAGCGCTTAAAAAGAAAATCTAGTTTTTCTTGGATACAGCGGGGGTTAACACCAATGCAGAAGACGCAAATTATGGCTCTTGGTATACCAGGAATTGGTTTTCGGACTGAAATTCGTCGCTTTTATCCTGATGGACCTGTAACTTCCCATATTCTCGGTATGGTGAATGTTGATAATCAGGGCATTGCAGGTATGGAAAAATATATTGATGATGCGGGGTTGAGTGCTTTGCGTGCCGCTGGTCTTGCCATGGAAGAATCATTAAAACAAGTTCAGCTTTCGATTGATGTGCGTGTTCAGGCAATTGTTCATGATGAACTTATTCAGGCTATGAAGCGTTATAAGGCAATTGCTGCAGGAGCTGTTATTTTAAATATACATACGGGGGAAGTTTTGGCTTTGGCATCACTACCAGATTTTGATCCTGGAAATCCTATCGAAGCTTTAAAAAGTGATCGTCTCAATCGGATGACGGCAGGAGCTTTTGAAATGGGATCAATTATTAAAAGTTTTACGACAGCTATGGCACTTGATTCCAATATTTTTTATTTAAACAGTATTATTGATGCTTCAAAACCAATAAAAACAAGTAGTGGGTATACTATTCATGATTTTCATGGAAAAAATCGACCCTTAACGTTATGGGAGGTTTTTATTTATTCTTCTAATATTGGTTCTGCTAAAGAGGCATTGGCGATAGGGATTGATAAACATCGTGGTTTTTTGCAAAAACTTGGATTACTGGATCGTCTCACAACAGAGTTGCCTGAAGTTGCCCACCCTATTGTACCACATCATTGGAAGGATATCCATTCTATGACGATTTCTTTTGGGCATGGTATGGCAACAACACCCTTGCAAACAGCTGTCGGGGCTGCTGCTTTAATGAATGGTGGTTGGTTAATTGCTCCGACATTTTTAAAACGGACAAAAGAACAAACTCTGCACCATGCAAAACGGGTTTTGCAGGCTAAAACAAGTCAAAATATGCGTTACCTTTATCAATTAAATAGTGATATTGGTTCTGGACGTAATGCAAAAGTAGAAGGCTATCGTGTAGGTGGTAAGACAGGAACAGCTGAAAAAGTTGAAAATGGAAAATATTCTAAAACAAAAAATTTCAATAGTTTTCTTGCTGCTTTTCCTATTGAAGATCCTGCTTATGTTGTTTTAACAATTATTGATGAACCAAAGCCTGCAGAGGGACAGCGCTCAGCAACAGCGGGAATGAATGCTGGACCAATGCTTGCTAATATTGTTCGTCGCACAGCTAGTTTTCTTGGTGTAAAACCCGATTTTAAAAAAGAATATGAGCTTCTTTTAAGTAAAAAGAGCAATTCAAGTTTCGTTAAACAACAGTAAAATAAATACAAAGGTGCATCGTTATGTTGTTTGGAACAGTTTTTACAGAATGTGTTGAAGATGAAAGTCTTTCTTCAATAGAAATAACAGGAATAAGTGTGGATTCTCGGCAAGTTTTGCCGGGCTATGTTTTTGTCGCTGTTCAGGGGAAAAAAAGTGATGGAAGACACTATATAGATGATGCGATAAAGCGTGGCGCACGAGCAATCGTTACAGACTGTCCTGCTGTTCTTGAGGATTTATCTGTTCCCATTTTACGTGTTTCTAATGTTCGTCATAGTTTAGCGTTGGCAGCTGCACGTTTTTACGGTTCTCAGCCTGAAACGGTCGTTGCTGTGACTGGTACAAGTGGTAAAACATCTGTTGTCTCTTTTCTTCGGCAAATTTGGACTTATGCTGGATTTTGTGCTGCGAGTATAGGAACGGTTGGTGTTGTTTCTCCTAAACGGAATGTTTATGGTTCTCTCACAACACCTGATCCGGTCGTCTTGCACCGTCTTCTTTATGAAATTTCTCATGAAGGTGTGACTCATGCAGCTCTTGAAGCTTCTTCGCATGGGCTTGATCAAGGACGACTTGATGGAGTCCGTTTAACGGCTGGTGCCTTTACTAATTTAGGGCGAGATCACATGGATTATCACACGGGGGTAGAGGATTATTTGCGGGCTAAAATGAGGTTGTTTGATACACTTTTGCCTGTATCTTCTCCTGCTTTGATTTTTGCTGATGATGTTTATTCACAAAAGGTTATTGATGTTGTTACACAAGCACGCCGCCGTGTCTTGACAATTGGTCGTAAGGGGCAATTTATCACGATTAATCGTGTTGAACATCAACGCTCAAAACAGTGTATTGAGTGTCGTGTGGAAAATAATATTTATACATTTGATTTGCCTTTGGCTGGAGATTTTCAGGTAGCCAATGCGCTTATGGCAGCGGGGTTAGCAATTGCAACTGGTGTTTCACCTCGTAAGGTTTTTTCTGCGCTTGAAACTTTGCAGGGGGCACCTGGGCGGTTGGAATTTGTGGGAAAGACAGAAAATAATGCGCCTGTTTATATTGATTATGCCCATAAACCAGAAGCTTTGGAGCAGGTTTTGCTTTCTGTTCGTCCCTTTACGCAAGGGCGTTTGATCGTTGTTTTTGGTTGTGGAGGAGATCGTGATCAAGGAAAAAGACCTTTGATGGGAAAAATTGCGGCGGATAAAGCGGATATTGTTATTGTAACGGATGATAATCCTCGCACAGAAATGCCAGAAAAAATACGCAAGGATATTTTACAGGCGGTGCCAACAGCAATAGAGATAGCAGATCGTGGAGAGGCTATTTCTTACGCGGTGGAGCTTTTGAAAGTTGGTGATACATTAATCATTGCTGGAAAAGGTCATGAGGATGGCCAAATTATAGGGCAGACAACTTATCCTTTTTCAGATCGTCTGAAAGCGATAGAAGCTTTAGAGGACCGAAAGAAATGACAACTTTATGGGATAAGCAAGCACTTGTTGCTGCAGTTAATGGTGTTGTAATGGGAAGCCTGCCAGAAACTTTTTCTGGGGTTTCCATTGATAGCCGTACTCTTGCGGAAGGGGATGTTTTTTTCTGTATTAAAGGGCATCATCTTGATGGTCATGATTTTGCTGCGCAAGCTTATGAACGAGGTGCAGGCGTTCTTATCGTTGCGGAACACCGTTTGAGGGATATGAAAAAGATATCGGCTCCACTTATTGTTGTTCCTGATGTTTTGCAAGCCTTAGAAAAACTTGCACAAGCTGCACGCAAACGTTCAAGAGCTAAGATTATCGCGATAACAGGATCGGTGGGAAAAACAACGACAAAAGAGGCTTTGAAACAAGCACTTGCAACGGTTGGGAATGTTCATGCGAATCTCGCTTCTTTAAACAATTGCTGGGGGGTTCCACTCACTTTAGCGCGGATGCCTATGGAGAGTGATTATGGTATCTTTGAAATTGGCATGAATCATAGAGATGAGATTCGCCCTCTGGTCAAACTTGTTTGTCCGCATGTTGCTCTCATTACGCATATTTGTGCAGGACATATGGGTTTTTTCAAAGATCTTGAAGAAATAGCAAAGGCAAAAGCTGAAATTTTTGAAGGATTAGATGAAAAAGGAATTGCCATTTTAAATGCGGATAGTGATTTTTTTTCTTATCTTGTTCAAAAAGCAAAGAAATACGGTGTAAAGAAGATCTTAAGCTTTGGTGAGACTAAAGATGCTGATTATCAAGCGCGAGATATACGTCTTCTAGCTGATAGTACTTCTATGATTGTGCGTATTGGGGGGCGGGATAGGAAGGTTCAAATTAGTGCTCCAGGACGCCATATTGTGCAAAATAGTTTAGGGGTTATTGCTGCTTGTGATGCTATGGGAGTTGAGTTAGAGCCTGTTCTTCTTTCTTTTCGCTATTTTTCTTCTCAAAAGGGGCGAGGTGTTCGTTATCGACTGTCTTTATCAAATGGGGGTGAATTTTATCTCATTGATGAAAGCTATAATGCAAATCCTGCTTCTATGCGTGCTGCGCTTGAGCTTCTTGCTACAGGACCAGTCGGGGAAGAAGGGCGGCGAATTGCTATTTTAGGAGATATGCTAGAGTTAGGGGAGTATAGTGAAAAGCTTCATCGTGATTTAATAAAGCCAATACGTCTTTCCGGTGCTAATCCGGTTTTTCTATTTGGTGAGGCGATGAAATCTTTAGTCAGTGATTTGTCTGCTGGTGTTAAGGTTCATTATGCTGAAAATATTGAGAAAATTTTATCTCTCCTTTTAGCAGAAATTTCTTCTGGGGATCTGCTTATGGTTAAATCATCCAATAGCCTTTGTTCATCAAATATTGTGACTGCATTGCTTGACCGCTATAAAGCGGTTTCTTCATAGTTTTAAGAGGTTTTTTGTACCATGATGCTGTTTTTTTCTTCGTTTAGTGATTGGCTTCCAGGTGTGAATGTATTTCGTTATATTACTTTTCGCACGATAGCGGCTATGCTTAATTCGGGGCTCATCGTCTTTTTGTTTGGACCTAGCATCATTGCTTCTCTTAAATTGCGGCAGGGTAAGGGGCAACCGATTCGTGCGGATGGTCCTCAAACACATTTTAAAAAGGCTGGAACACCTACAATGGGTGGATTGATGATTTTAACCGGTATTGTGGTATCGGCATTTTTGTGGTGTAATTTATCGAATATTTATTTTTGGGTATCGCTATTGGTTATGCTTTCTTTTGGGGCAATTGGATTTTATGACGATTATCTTAAGGTCACAAAACAAACAGACAAAGGATTTTCTGGGAAAGCACGGTTAAGTTTGGAGTTTTGTGTTGCCGCAATTGCTGCTTTTGTCATCCTACAAATTGGCTCATCTGGATTCGCTTTGCCTTTTTTGAAAGATTATCTTATCAATTTGGGCTGGTTTTTTATTCCTTTTTCTGCTTTTGTTATTGTCGCGACGGGTAATGCGGTTAATTTGACGGATGGACTTGATGGCCTTGCTATTGTTCCTGTGATGGTTGCAGCCTTATCTTTTGCTCTGATTGCTTATCTTTCTGGTAATATGAATTTTGCTGATTATCTCCAAATCCATTATGTATCGGGAGCAGGTGAATTGGCTGTTTTATTGGGAGCTGTTGTTGGGGCAGGGCTTGGTTTTTTATGGTTTAATGCACCACCTGCAGCTATTTTTATGGGAGATACTGGTTCGTTGGCTCTTGGAGGATTATTAGGGACTGTTGCAGTCGCTACGAAGCACGAAATTGTTTTGGCTCTTATTGGTGGGCTTTTTGTTGTGGAAGCTTTTTCGGTCGTTATTCAGGTTGGTTATTTCAAATTAACAAGAAAACGAGTGTTTCTTATGGCACCGATACATCATCATTTTGAGAAAAAAGGCTGGACTGAAAGCCAAGTCGTGATACGCTTTTGGATTATTTCAATTGTTCTCGCTCTCATAGGTCTTTCAACACTTAAATTGCGGTGAGAATGTGATTTCTGTTACGTGTTATAAAGGTCAAAAAGTTGCTCTGTTTGGGTTGGGACAGTCTGGACTAGCAACGGCACAAGCATTGATGCGTGGCGGTGCAGAAGTGGTGGCGTGGGATGATAGTCCTTCAAGCGTGCAGATGGCTTTTCGGCACAATATTCCAACGCGAGATCTCCGTTATGAAGATTGGTCAGAATTTGTTGCATTGATTGTAGCTCCTGGAGTTCCTTTAAATTATCCTCAACCCCATTGGGTTGTTGAAAAAGCACGAAAAAAAAATATAGAAATTATCGGTGATATTGAATTATTTGTTCGTGCGCGCCAGCATTTTTTACAGCATTATGGTTTTTGTGACCAAGATGTTCCTTTCATTGCGATTACGGGGACGAATGGAAAGTCAACCACAACGGCTTTACTTGCGCATTTGTTGGAAAAAATGGGTTATGATGTGCAGGTGGGGGGGAATATCGGAAAGGCAATATTGACGCTTAAGCCATTTGTTAAAAAACGTATCTATGTGATTGAATGTTCATCATTTCAAATTGATCTTACTCCCTCTCTTCAGCCGACCATTGGACTTTTATTGAATTTAACACCTGATCATATTGATCGACATGGGAGTTTTGCCTGTTATGTGCAAACCAAAAGGCATCTGATTGCTCAGGCTTCTCAGGCTTTCATTTCAGTTGATGATGCAGCTTGTCGGGTTTTATATCAACAGTTACTTCATGATGGGAAGCAAATTGAGGCAGTTTCCAAGGATCATTTTGTTGAAAATGGTTTTTATGCAGATGGGACCAAGCTCTTTTCTGTTCGTCAAGGACAGCGCCATATGCTTGCAGATCTTGCTCCTATGGCGGTGTTACGTGGGAGTCATAATGCGCAAAATGCCCTTATGGCATTAGCAACATTGCAGGCTTTAAAAATAACTGATCCTTCTGTGAACAAGCATTTAGCAAGTTATAAAGGGTTGGATCATCGTATGCAGCAGGTGCGTAAAATGGGGGCGGTTTTGTTTATCAATGACAGCAAGGCTACTAATGCAGATGCAACAGCTCCTGCGCTTTCCACCTTTAATGATATTTTTTGGATTGTTGGGGGACAGGCAAAAAAGGGAGGGATAGAGTCTCTTAGAGAATTTTTTCCTAAAATTCGTAAAGCCTATTTGATTGGGAGCGCGGCAGAAGAATTTTCTCGCACTATTGGATCTGCTTTTCCCTTTTCTATGAGTTTAACTTTGAAAAATGCGGTGCGTGAAGCAGCTGTTGACGCAATGGGTTGTAAGGAAAAAGAGGTGACGGTTCTTTTGTCACCTGCTTGTGCAAGTTATGACCAATTTAAAAATTATGAAATGCGAGGCGAAGCATTTGTCTCTTTTGTGATGCAGTTACAATAAAAAAGCATCAGTTATAAAAAAATATTTTTGCGTTAAGACTCCAGAATCTTTTTTTGTGTAATTTAGTTTTTAAAGTGTTTGTTAAACAGGCTGGGGAACCATATCACTTTGAGATAATTTATAAAATGGATAAGGTGGATATCATGGTGACGCGTGCAGATAGAGATCCAATTGCTAATTGGTGGTGGACGATTGATCGCTCTATCTTTGCAGCTTGTTTAATTTTAATGGGAATTGGCATTATGCTGTCTTTTGCTGCCAGCCCTATTATTGCAAAAAAAATCGGAATTGCTGATAGTTTTTATTTTGTTCGGTGGCATATCATTTTTAGCATTTCAGCATTTTTTACGATGGTTACCATTTCCTTTTTTTCGCTTTCTAATATTCGTCGTTTATGTGCTCTTTTGCTCATTGTAACGCTTGCTCTTATGGTTGCAACCTTATTTTGGGGTCCAGAATTAAAGGGAGCACGGAGGTGGATTCTACTATTTGGTTTTTCTGTACAGGCTTCAGAGTTTATGAAGCCAGCTTTTGTGGTTATGTCCGCTTGGCTTTTTTCAGAACAGATACGCAGGAGGGGAATTCTGGGTTATACGTTAGCGATTCTACTTTATGCCATTTGTTGTGTGCTTCTGGTTTTGCAGCCTGATATTGGACAAACAGTTTTAATAAGTGCAACATGGGGGGGGCTATTTTTTATTGCTGGTGTACCTCTTACCATTATTTTTCTCTTTCTCATTTTAGGCGTTGTAGGAATTATTTTAGCTTATCTTTTTCTGCATCATGTGCGCGAGCGTATTAATGGTTTTTTGACAGGTGAAGGGGATACGTTTCAAGTGGATGTAGGACGTGAGGCTATTTTGAATGGTGGTTGGTTTGGGCAAGGCCCTGGGGAGGGAACAGTAAAACGTATCATTCCTGATAGCCATACAGATTTTGTATTTTCCGTTGCTGCTGAAGAATATGGTATTATTCTTTGTTTATTAATTATGATGCTTTTTGGCTTTATCGTTATGCGTTCATTGTATATAGCCATGAATACACGTGATTCCTTTATACGTCTTGGTATTACTGGCATAGCAATGATGATTGGCTTTCAATCAGCGATTAATATGGCCGTTAATCTTCACTTAATTCCTCCAAAAGGCATGACATTGCCTTTTATTTCTTATGGTGGTTCTTCGATGATGGCGATTGCGTTTTCAATGGGCATTTTGCTCAGTTTAACACGTCGTTGGCCAGAAGCGCGCCTTTCAGCTTTTTCTTCCTCTTCTGTCTTGGATACCCCTTATGAATGATAAAAAAGTTATTGTTTTGGTGGCTGGTGGTACAGGTGGACATCTTTTTCCTGCTGAAGCCCTTTCTGTTGAATTAAGGCAGCGTGGATATGATGTTCATTTAATAACAGATGAAAGAGCACGACCTTTTGTTCGGTGCTTTGATGAAGGGCATATTCATATCGTTTCATCGGCAACATTTACACGACGCCATCCTTTTGCTCTGATAAAGACGTTTTGGTCTTTGCTAAGGGGGATGGGGCAATCGTTGGCGTTGTTTTATAAATTACGTCCTGTTCTTGTTGGAGGATTTGGGGGGTATCCGAGCTTTCCTCCTCTTTTTATTGCGTCCTTAACGAGGCGTGTAACATTTATTCATGAACAAAATGCTGTTATGGGGCGTGCCAATCGGGTGTTGGCAATTTTTGTGCGTGCAATCGCTGGTGGTTTGTTGTCACCAAAAGGCGCTTATGCTCATAAAATACTTTTGACGGGGAATCCTGTCCGTGAGGCTGTGTTGAAGGCGGCCAAAATTCCTTATCATTCTTCAGAGGGAGAAAAGCCATTTAATTTTTTGATTTTTGGAGGTAGCCAAGGGGCTTCTGCTTTTTCACATATTGTTCCAGAAGCTATTGCTTTATTTGATGATAAGAACCGTAAACGTTTACGAATTGTACAGCAAGTCCGCGGTGAAGCAGGAAGGTTGATCAAAATCTATCGTGATATGGGCGTACAAGCAGAAGTTGCTCCTTTCTTTGATGATATGGCTGAACGTATGGCACATGCTCATTTTATTTTGTCGCGCGCTGGGGCTTCGTCCGTTTGTGAGATAGCGGTGATTGGTAGACCTGCTTTGCTTGTTCCCTATCCCCATGCTTTAGATCATGATCAGGCTGCCAATGCAGCTCTGCTTGCTCGTGTAGGTGGTGCGCAAATTGTATCAGAAAAAGATTTAAATGCACAAAAGCTTTTTTCTCTTTTAATGCACGCTTGTTGTGCGCCCCATTTATTGGAAAAACAAGCGCTTGCTGCAAAAAAAGTTGGACAACCTCATGCAACCCGTTGCCTTGCTGATATGGCTGAGTCCTTAATTGCAGGGCGATTGTTGTCAGATATAAAAGAGGAGCTTTTTAATGAAAATGCCACTTGATATAGGCGTTATCCATTTTATCGGAATCGGGGGGATCGGTATGAGTGGAATTGCGGAGGTTTTTTATAATCTTGGCTATAAAGTTCAAGGGTCAGATCAAGTTGAAAGTGCAAATGTTGAACGTTTGCGGAAAAAAGGAATTAACGTTCATATAGGTCATTGTGCTGAAAACTTAGGGAATGCAGAGGTTGTTGTTTTTTCTACTGCCGTTAAAAAAACAAATCCTGAGTATATTGCTGCAAAGGAAAGACATTTGCCGCTTGTCAGACGTGCAGAAATGCTGGCGGAGCTGATGCGGTTTCGGCGTGCAATTGCGGTGGGTGGTACACATGGTAAAACAACAACCACATCAATGGTCGCAGCCCTTCTTGATGCTGGTCATTTTGATCCAGTGGTGATTAATGGCGGTATTATTAATGCTTATGGTACGAATTCTCGTACAGGAGATGGCGATTGGATGATTGTTGAAGCTGATGAAAGTGATGGTACATTTTTAAAGCTGCCTGCTGATATTGCTGTTATTACTAATATTGACGCTGAGCATTTGGATCATTATGGAAGTTTTGATGCTGTGCGTGAGGCTTTTCGGCAATTCGTAGAAAATGTTCCTTTTTATGGTTTTGCTGTTTTGTGTCTTGATCATCCAGAGGTTCAGTCATTGGCGGGCCGTATTGATGATCGTTGGGTGATCACTTATGGTGCAAATCCACAAGCGGATGTTCGTTTTCTTAATCTTTCGATGGATGGTCAAAAAACGCATTTTGATGTTCTTGTTCGCTCACGCAAAACAGGAAGAAAGATTGAGTTGAAAAATTTGCTTTTGCCCATGGCAGGGCAGCATAATGTTGCTAATGCAACGGCGGCGATTGCTATTGCGCATGAACTAGGCATTTCAAATGAAGCTATAAAAAGGGGCTTAGCAGAATTTGGCGGAGTAAAACGGCGTTTTACGCGAACAGGAAATTGGCGTGGCATTGAAATATTTGATGATTATGGACATCATCCTGTTGAAATAAAGGCTGTTTTGCGTGCAGCACGTGAGAGTGCAAAAGGGCGTGTTATTGCGATTGCACAACCCCATCGGTATTCACGTTTGTATCATTTATTTGATGATTTTTCTGCTTGTTTTAATGATGCAGATACAGTGTTGATTACGCCCGTTTATGCGGCTGGTGAAGAGCCTATTGTAGGATTTGGTTCTCAAGAATTGGTAGAGCATATTAAAATGGCGGGTCATCGTGATGTGCGCTTGATACATAGTCTGGAAGATGTCGTGTCTCTTGTCTCAAAATTTGCTCAGGCAGAGGATTATGTTGTTTTTCTTGGTGCTGGCAATATCACACAATGGGCTTGTGCGTTGCCTCATCAATTAGCGGTATTGGATGGTCATGGTAAATTTTCAGCACATTGATGGTGAGGCGCTATTGGCGCAATTGCAACCACTGTTGGGTGGCGTGAGAGGAAAGCTTACACCTAATGTTGAGATGCGTAAGGTAACGTGGTTTCGCACGGGCGGGTTGGCAGAGCTTTTTTATCAGCCTGTTGATGAAGAAGATTTGGCTCTCTTTCTTCAAAATTTGCCTGAATTTGTTCCTGTAACAATTGTCGGTATTGGTTCTAATCTTCTGGTGCGTGATGGGGGGGTTCCTGGTGTTGTGATTCGTCTTTCGCCAAAAAAATTTGGGCAAGTGAAGCAAGTTTCTCCAAAAGGCTTTTTAGTTGGTGCTGGTACGGCGGATAAACATTTAGCTGCTGCCGCTTTAGAAGCTGAGATTGCAGGTTTTCATTTTTATCATGGTATTCCTGGAGGTCTTGGAGGAGCTCTCAAAATGAACGCGGGTGCGAATGGTGTTGAAACTGCAGCGCGTGTTGTCGAGGTCTATGCGCTGGATCGTAAAGGGCAACGTCATATCTTGAGTGTGAAAGATATGCATTATTCCTATCGCCATTGTGATATTCCTAAAGATTTTATTTTTACGGCTGCTTTATTAGAAGGAAGACTCGGCAATAAAGATGATATTCGTGCTGCTATGGATGAAGTTGCCCTCCACAGAGAAACAGTGCAACCTATTCGCGAAAAAACAGGGGGGTCAACTTTCAAAAATCCTGAGAATACATCCGCGTGGCGCGTGATTGATGAAGCAGGGTGTCGTGGTTTACAGATTGGTGGCGCTCAAATGAGTGAAATGCACTGTAATTTTATGATTAATACAGGGCAAGCAACAGGATATGATCTTGAAGCATTGGGAGAAACAGTGCGTGCGCGTGTTTTTGCAAATTCAGCCCACCTTTTACAATGGGAAATAGAGCGTATTGGTCAATTTGAGCGTGGTCGAAGTGTTTCTCCTTTTGATCCATTTCATTGATTTATTGTTCACTAAAAAAGTGAAAATAAAAAATTGAGTCATTTCAAAGAGATAATAAAAAATTCTATTAAGAATCAATAAATTAACAAAGAATCTCTTGCATCAGGCTTTTGAGTCTGATTCATTATGCAAAATGCTAGGTTATTGATTCGCAAGGATAAACTTTGTTTTTCCTGTATGTGGTGCTGATGTATTCTATATAGACTACATATAGTATGCGAAAGAGGGTGATTTATTATGAAAGATAAACATATAGCTGTGTTAATGGGAGGTTTTTCTTCTGAACGGTCTATAAGTTTATCTTCGGGGGCGGCGTGTGCTGATGTTCTAGAGATGCAGGGGTATCGCGTGAGCCGCGTGGATGTTGACGCTCATATTGCTTCTGTTCTTGAACAGTTGCAGCCCGATATTGCCTTCAATGCATTGCATGGTCCATTTGGTGAAGATGGCCGGATCCAGGGGATTCTTGAATATTTAAAAATTCCTTATACCCATTCTGGTGTGATGGCATCCGCTTTGGCAATGGATAAGGGACGTGCAAAAATTATCGTTGAAAATTTTGGGGTTTGTGTTGCTCCTTCTCGTATCATGAGCCGCTTTGCTTTGGGACAAACGCATCCCATGGAGCCTCCTTATGTAATTAAACCTGTGTGTGAAGGATCAAGTTTTGGTGTTGTCATTGTCCAGGAAAATGAAGCAGCACCGCCGCATAGTATTGGGGGAGTTGAGTGGGGGTATGCTGATGAGGTGATGATTGAAAAATATATTCCTGGTCGTGAATTGACTTGTGCTGTTTTGGGGAATGAAGTGCTGGATGTGTGTGAAATTCTTCCCGATAAACACTTTCCATTCTACGATTATGACTCGAAATATAAAACGGGTGGTTCTCTTCACATTTGTCCTGCACAACTTTCACTAAATATTTACCAAAGTGTGCAAAGAATGTCTTTAGCAGCCCATCAGGCGATAGGGTGTCGAGGTGTTAGCCGTTCTGATTTTCGTTTTGATGAGAAAACGGGAGAATTGGTTTGGCTTGAAATTAATACGCAACCCGGTATGACATCGACGTCTCTTCTTCCTGATATTGCAAAAGCGAGCGGCCGTACTTACGGCGATATTGTTCAATGGATGGTGGAGGACGCATCATGTATGCGTTGAATGTTAATAAAACAAATGTTCCGATGGAGGTGCTTTCAGTGCCGGCTTTGCCACGTCTTTATCGTCGTTTTCTCCGGTTTATGTTTGAGTTTGTTTTTGTCAATATTCATATTCCACGCCATTTCGGCTCTTTTGCTGTTGTATGGTTTTTCTTTGTTACGGCTTTTTATGGACTTTCATCAAGTGGTCAGATGGCTGTGATCGTAAATACGATCATATTGGATAGTAGTTTTGTGGTCACTCATGTCGATATAAGCGGTAATAAGCGCTTGGCAAAGCAGGATATTTTTAAAATTTTAAAACTTGATGTTGCGCCTTCTATATTCACTTTTGATGTTGAAAGAGCACGTTCTCTTTTGGAAAAACAGGCTTGGGTGCAATCGGCTAATGTTCAGAAAATTTATCCCAATAGAATGCGCATTTCCATTGTGGAGCGTGAACCCTATGCCATTTGGCAACATGATGGCATAATGGATATTGTTGATAATACAGGTCGTGTCATTGTGCCTTTTAAAGGGGAAATTGTTCGGGATTTACCTCTTGTGGTTGGGCAGGGTGCACAAAATGCTGCTAAAGTGTTTATTCAAGCGCTGTCAGTCTATCCGGAAGTATATGATCGTATTCGTGCTTTTGTGCGGGTAGGTGATCGACGTTGGGATCTTGTTTTGAATAATGGAATGCGCGTTATGTTGCCTGAAAATGGTGCTCTTGAAAGGCTTTCTTCTCTTTTTTCGTCCGGTACAATGCAAGATCTTTTATCTCGCGATATTCTCAGTGTTGATTTACGTCTTGCTGATCGAATTACTGTTTCTTTATCAGATGAAACGTTGGAGCGTTATCATACTACTGTAGCAGAAGAAGAACGTATTTTAAAAGCGCGAAAGGCAGGAAGCCTATGATGCTGCTCAGATCACATCATTTGAAGGGGCGTAAAACACGTTTTTTAACGGTACTTGATGTCGGTTCAAGTAAGATTGTTTGTCTTATTGCTTGTTTGCGTCCTTTGAAGCATGCGCACTATTTACATGGTCGTACACATTCTACGGAAATTCTAGGCTTTGGAGTGCAGCGTTCACGTGGTATTAAATCTGGTGTTGTCATGGATATGTTTGCAGCAGAACAATCCATAAGATTGGCTGTTGATGCGGCAGAAAAAATGGCGGGTTTGGTGGTGGATTCAGTGATTGTGAATTTTTCCTCAAGTCGATTACAAAGTGCTTTGATTAATGGAAAGGTCCATTTGAATGGTCGTGAAGTCACCAAGCGTGATATGCGTATGGCCTTTTCAGATGTTTCGCGTAAAGCCTTTGATGCTGAACGTCATGTTATGCACTCAGTTCCAGTTTCTTATGTATTGGATGGAGATAAAGGAATTTTTGATCCTATTGGCATGGCAGGGGAAACATTTGGTGTCGACGTGCATGTGGTAACAGCAGAAACAGCCTCTTTGCGTAATTTAGAAACTTGTATTAATCGTGCACATTTGAGTGTTGAAGCAATGGTTGCTACTCCCTTTGCAAGTGGTCTTGCTGTCTTGATGAATGATGAGGCGCGTTTAGGGGCTGCATGTATTGATTTTGGTGGTGGAACAACAACATTTTCAGTGTTTTTTGAGGGGAAATTTATTCATGCGGATGCTCTTGCTGTTGGGGGGCATCATGTGACTCTTGATGTTGCGCGCGGATTTTCTATGTCTTTAACAGAGGCGGAACGTTTAAAAGTTGTTTATGGTTCAGCACTTTTAACAAGTGCTGATGAGCGGCAAATGATTAATGTAGCAGAAATTGGGAGTGAACAGCGTGAAACTCAATATCCTCGCGCGGTTCTTGGGCGTATCATTCGTGCGCGTGTTGAAGAAATTTTAGAAATGGTCCGTGATTGTTTAAATCGTTCTGGTTTTGGTCATATCATTGGTAAACGTGTTATTTTGACTGGGGGAGCAAGCCAGTTAACAGGATTGCCAGAAATGGCACGTACTATATTAGGAAGAAATGTTCGTATCGGGCGGCCTTTAGGTATTTCGAGGCTTCCTTCTCTTGCAAAAGGGGCGGCGTTTACATCTGCTGTTGGGTTGTTAATTTATCCGCAATTGGTGGGGTTTGAAGAAAAAACAATGCAGGCGGCAGGAAATCATTTATCGATGGGCACGCGTGGATATTTTCAGCGTGTTGGTCAGTGGTTGCGTGAGAGTTTTTAGTTAAGTGTCTAGTTGGATAAATTTCATCGCTTTGGCTTGCGGTGTCTTATGAGAAGGAAAAGAAAATGACGATTAATCTGCATCGGCCAGATATCGCGGAATTGAAGCCACGCATTACCGTTTTTGGTGTTGGAGGTGGTGGCGGGAATGCCGTGAATAATATGATAAATGCTGGTCTTCAGGGAGTTGACTTTGTTGTTGCAAATACGGATGCACAGGCTTTGGCTATGTCAAAGGCTGAACGTGTTATCCAACTTGGGGCAGCTGTGACAGAAGGTTTGGGTGCTGGGGCTTTGCCGGAAGTTGGACAAGCGGCGGCGGAGGAATGTATTGATGAAATTATTGATCATCTTGCAGACTCTCATATGGTTTTCATTACTGCTGGTATGGGGGGAGGAACTGGAACAGGAGCTGCTCCCGTTGTTGCTCGCGCAGCGCGTGAAAAAGGTATTTTGACTGTTGGTGTTGTGACAAAGCCGTTTCAGTTTGAAGGCGCACGTCGTATGAAAACGGCAGAGGCTGGTATTGAAGAATTACAAAAGTCTGTCGATACATTGATTGTTATTCCCAATCAAAATCTTTTCCGTATTGCAAATGATAAGACAACGTTTGCTGATGCTTTTGCTATGGCTGACCAAGTGCTTTATTCTGGTGTTGCTTCCATTACGGATTTGATGATTAAAGAGGGTTTGATTAACCTTGATTTTGCTGATGTTCGTTCTGTTATGCACGAAATGGGTCGAGCCATGATGGGAACGGGTGAGGCATCTGGTGATGGGCGTGCTTTGGCTGCGGCTGAAGCTGCTATTGCAAACCCATTGTTGGATGATACCTCTATGCGTGGGGCGCGTGGTTTATTGATTTCTATTACGGGTGGTCGTGATATGACTCTCTTTGAAGTTGATGAAGCTGCTAATCGTATTCGTGAAGAAGTAGATGCTGATGCGAATGTGATCTTTGGCGCTATTGATGATGAGTCATTGGAAGGTGTTATTCGTGTTTCTGTGGTTGCCACCGGTATTGATCGTGAAGTTAGTGATGTGGTTCAGTCCTCTCATCCTCAGATTCAAAGGACTGCTTCTTCAATACGCAAGAGCGATCCTGGAACGTCACACAGTTCTTTTCATGTTCAATCTTCGCCTCTGCGTTCTGAGTCAATGGTAGAAGTAATCGAATCACTTGAAATAGAGAAGGGTAAATCAACCGGAGAACAGTTCCGTCCCAAAAGTCAAATTTTTGCACATCCTGCAGACTCAATGATGACACGAAGTGCGACGAATGCTGTTGCGTATGGTTCAAATGCTGTTCAGGAACAGAGATCAAATGTGCCTCGTATGCAAGTAAGCCGTGGTTCTCAACAGGCGATGACGGCTCCTGTGAGTATGGAGGCAACAGCGCATGTTCTTGATGAGATGACAGGGCTTGTGAAGCAAAAAGAAAAGCCAGTGCAACCAAA
Source organism: Bartonella sp. AP30XZML (assembly GCF_042195945.1). Classification (NCBI taxonomy): domain Bacteria; kingdom Pseudomonadati; phylum Pseudomonadota; class Alphaproteobacteria; order Hyphomicrobiales; family Bartonellaceae; genus Bartonella; species Bartonella sp. AP30XZML. Next base: position 67,798 of record NZ_JBHIPJ010000102.1, read on the forward strand.
ACAAATGCAAGCGCGCGCTCCAATGCGTATGCCTGAGTTAAAGGATTTTCCACCTGTTGCTCATGGACAAAGTCAAAGAACATTTGTGACTGATCAAGGTCCTCGTAATCTTTGGCAGCGTTTGAAACAGAGCTTGACACATCGTGAAGAAGCTGAGCCAGAAGCGAGGTTGGAGCCTGCTGTTAGATCGTCTCAGCAGAAAGAGTCTCATGTTTACAATAAAAATTCTCAGGCGCTTTCTCAAGATGCTTCTGTTTATGTTCCACGTCGTTCTGGTGAGCTGCATCCTCAGGTACCACAAGATCAGCGTACTTTTATAAGTGAAGAAGATCAGTTGGAAATACCAGCATTTTTACGTCGTCAGGCAAATTAATTGATGAAAAATGAGGTAAAGTAAGAAATTTTATTATTTCTTTAATGATCAGACAAAAATTATACAGTAAAATATATTACTGTTTTTTGGATAAAATACTTTGTTAAAAAAAACCGCTTATAATAAGCGGTTTTTTTTTATTATTTACTATGAATATTTTTTATAGTTTTATAAATTTTGTTAAAAGATGTACAAGCAATTTAATAAAATGATATGATGAATTTAGTACCAAAATATCAGTTTACTCTTAAAAAAGCAGTAACATTTAAGGGGATTGGCGTTCACAGTGGCTGTTTGTCAGTGGTAAAGATTTGTCCAGCGGATGTTGGGTGTGGTATTGTTTTTAAGCGTTGTGGATTAGACGGAACAGAGAAAATATTTCAAGCCCATGCATCGCAAACAGGAGAAACTGAATTATCAACAGTACTTGGAGATGAAGATGTAAGGGTTGAAACAATTGAACATTTGATGGCGGCAATTGCTGCTTATAATTTGGATAATCTTGTTATTGAAGTGTCACATAATGAGATTCCTATTTTGGATGGTTCAGCGTGGCTATATTGCCAAGCTTTTGAAGATGTTGGTATTGTACAGCAAAATGCGTTGCGTTCTTATTTCATTATAAAAAAGCCGGTGCGGGTTGAAGGAGCTCATGGTGTTGCAGAGCTTTTGCCATTCGATGGACGTCGTTTTGATATAACGATCTCTTTTCCTTCTTCTGCTATTGGTAAGCAACATTTCAGTTTTGATCTTACCACACGAGGGTTTAGGGATGATTTGTCACGTGCGCGCACTTTTGGTTTTATCAAAGACGTGGAGGAATTAAGGCTTTCTGGAAAGGCGAGAGGTGCTTCTTTGGAAAATTCTCTTGTTATCGACCTTAATGATAAAATTTTAAATCCCGATGGTCCTTATTGGGAGAATGAATGTGTTCGGCACAAGATGCTTGATGCGATTGGTGATACTGCTTTGCTTGGGGCACCTTTTATTGGATTATTTCGTTCTTATTGTAGTGGGCATAGAATTAATGCGCAATTGGTGAAGGCTGTTTTGGCAGACGAATCATATTATGAAAAAAGCTTTTTAGAGAAAGAGTAAAAAAATTGACAAGATTTTTTTATCGTTTATTTGATTTTTAAGGGGATGATTGACCTAAACTGCTAAATTGGTTATGTGGATTTTAAAGTGATATGGTATAAAACCTTTGATAAATTGTTATTGCTACAAGGTGATATTCTGTGGAGGCCGGAAAAACTATGAAAAAATCTCATGTGTGCATTGGAAATAAGACATATAGAAAATCTAACATTGTACGCAAGATATTGGGGGTGGTGCTTTTGGGAAGCACCTGTATGTTAGCGGGATGCCTCTTTAAAGAGAAAAATACCCTTGATCCATCTGCTTATGTTTTGAAAATAGAGCCACCAGATGTTTTATATAATCAGGCGCTTGCTAGCCTTGAAAGTGGGCGGCTTGGGGACGCATCGAAGAAGTTTTTGAAGATTGAAAAACAGTACGCTTATACAGACTGGGGACGTAAATCTTTGGTCATGGGTGCTTTTACTAATTATCGACTCGGAAAGTATGATGATTCAATTAGTATGGCTCAACGCTATATTACTCTTTATCCAGGGTCGACTGACTCGGCTTATGCATACTATATTATTGGTCTTTCTTCTTTCCGTCGGATTCCTGATGTTACGCGTGATCAACGTGACACGAAACGTGCTATTGCTGCTATGCAGCTTCTTATAGAGCGTTATCCTAATTCTGAGTATGTCAAGGATGCTAAGGATAAAATCCGTTTTGGTCGCGAACAACTGGCTGGTAAAGAAATGCAGATTGGCCGTTATTATGAAGAGGGACGGCGCTATCTTGCGGCAAGTAGACGGTTTCGTACCGTGGTTGAGGAGTATTCTGATACAAATCAAATTGAAGAAGCACTTTTCCGCTTGACTGAAGTTAATCTTGCTCTCGGCTTAACGGCGGAAGCACAGACGGCAGCAGCTATTTTAGGACGTAATTATCCCAAAAGTGAGTGGTATAAATTTTCTTATAATCTCTTGCAGAAGAATAAAATATCGCCACGTGAGCATAAATCTTCTTGGATCTCAAATGCTTTAGGTGGTGACAAGAAGAGGATACGTTGATTCTCTATGTTGGTACAGCTTTCGATTCATAATATTGTTTTGATCGAAACGCTCGATATTCATTTTACAGCGGGGTTGACGGTTTTAACTGGAGAAACGGGTGCGGGGAAGTCTATTCTCCTTGATGCTTTATCACTTGCTCTAGGGGGGCGGGGTGATGCTTCGCTTGTGCGTCATGGGGCTGACCGCGGGCAGGTCACAGCTGTTTTTGATGTGTCTGTTTCACATCCTGCACGTCAACTTATTCGTGAGAATGGTCTTGATGATGAGGGTGATATTATTTTACGACGTGTGCAATCAAGTGATGGACGTAGCCGTGTTTTTATCAATGATCAGGTGTCTAGTGTTGCATTGATGCGGAGTGTTGGCCGTTTGCTGGTTGAAATCCATGGACAACATGATGATCGTGCGCTTGTTGATGTTGCTACACATCGCCAATTATTAGATGCCTTTGGTGGTCTTGAAGATGAAGTGGAAAATTTGCGTCAGTGTTATCACTCATGGCGTGAATTTGAGGAGCGTTTGCAACGGCAGCGTCTTAAAGTAGAGAGTGCTGTACGGGAGGTTGATTATCTTCGTACGTGTGTAGAAGAGCTTGAAAAGCTTGATTTTAAAGTTGGTGAAGAGGAAGCTCTTTCTCTTCGTCGTGCTGATATGCTTAAATTAGAAAAAATAGCAACAGATATTAAAGAAGCAGATGATCTTTTAACGGGTCAAAAATCACCAATCCCAGTGCTTTCTAATTTGGTGAGGCGTTTGGAGCGGAAAATTCCTGAGGCGCAAGAACTTATTGCACCTGTGGTGAAATCTATTGATGAGGCATTGCATGCACTTGCAACAGCACAAGAAGGTATTGAGACGGCAATACGAGCATTAGATTTTGAACCTGATGAATTGGAACGGATAGAAGAGCGTCTTTTTTCTCTTCGGGGTTTTGCTCGTAAATATCAAGTTTCTGCGGATGAATTGATTCAGTTACGCGATAAAATGGACGCAGAACTCGCTGATTTTGAAGAGGCTCAGACTATATTGACACGTTTTGAAGATGAGGCAGAGCAGGCAAAGAAAAATTATGATACATTGGCGCAAGCCTTAACAATAAAGCGTCGGGAGACAGCAAAGCATTTATCTGAAAGTGTTATGGCTGAGTTGCCGGCATTGAAGTTAGAGAGGGCTGAATTTATTGTTGAAATGCAAAGTGATGTGGAAAAGCGGAGTGCAGAGGGATGTGATCGTATTGAATATTGGGTGCGGACAAATCCTGGAACACGTGCTGGGCCGATGCTTAGTGTGGCTTCTGGCGGTGAATTATCTCGTTTTTTGCTGGCATTAAAAGTTGTTTTATCTGATCGAGGATCAGCACCGACGCTGATTTTTGATGAAATTGATACAGGTGTTGGGGGGGCTGTTGCAGCGGCTATTGGGCAACGGTTGCAACGCTTATCAGAACATGTCCAAGTTTTCGCTATTACGCATGCTCCACAGGTTGCATCGAAAGCGCATGGTCATTTTCTTATTTCAAAAATTGAGAGTCATGATAAAGGACGCTTTGTTACTGCGATTCATAAAATGAAAGAGCATGAGCGTGCAGAAGAAATTGCCCGTATGTTGGCTGGAGAACAGATTACTGAAGAAGCGCGTGCAGCGGCTCAAAAGCTTCTCGCATAAAGGTAATTAGTCAGCGATAAAAATACTAGAAAGCTTATATTTATTGAGATTCACTTGATGAGGAGGCGTGGGAGGCCCTTGTGGCAGCGCTTGTAATTTGGAATAGATTTTATGAACAAAGATGCATATAAAAATCTCACAGCTGTTGAAGCAGAACGTGAATTAGAGTGGTTGGCAAAAGAGATTGCACGTCATGATGTGCTTTATAATCGTGATGATCAGCCTGAAATTTCTGATGCAGAATATGATGCTTTACGTCGTCGTAATGCAGAAATTGAAGCTCTTTTTCCAGAGCTTATACGTATTGATTCTCCTTCACATAAAATTGGAGCACCAATTTCTGAAAAATTTGAAAAATCTGTTCATGTACAGCCTATGCTTTCACTTGATAATGCGTTTAGCTCTGAAGATGTTACTGAATTTGTTGAGCGTATTCGTCGTTTTTTACGGCTTCCAGAAACACAAGTGTTGGAAATAACAGCGGAGCCAAAAATTGATGGTTTATCTTTGTCTTTGCGCTACGAAAAGGGGCAGCTTGTGCGTGCGGCAACGCGTGGGGATGGAACTGTCGGTGAAAATGTGACGGCAAATGCCCGAACAATTGCTGATATTCCACAAGTTTTGCAAGGTGATTTTCCTGGTATCATTGAGGTGCGTGGTGAAGTTTATATGGGGCGGGAGGATTTCCAAGCACTGAATATCAGCCAACAAGAGAAGGGCAAGTTAACCTTTGCCAATCCTCGAAATGCGGCGGCTGGTTCTCTCCGTCAGCTTGATTCACGGATAACCGCTAGCAGAAAACTTCAATTTTTTGCTTATGCTTGTGGTGAGGTGAGTGAAATATTGGCAGAAAGTCAAATGGAGATGATGAAAAAGCTAAAAGAGTATGGCTTTGTTATCAATCCATTAACAAAAGTCTTTAAGACAGTAGAAGACATTATTTGCTATTATCACGATATCGAAGAATGCCGTCATTCTTTAAGCTATGATATTGATGGCATTGTTTATAAGGTCAATGATTTGATGCTCCAAAAGCGCTTGGGGTTTGTTTCTCGTTCGCCGCGTTGGGCTATCGCCCATAAATTCCCAGCAGAAAAAGCGATAGCGCTTTTGGAGAATATTGACATTCAAGTTGGGCGCACGGGAGCTTTGACACCTGTTGCACGTCTTACGCCTATTACTGTTGGTGGAGTGGTGGTGACCAATGCTAGTTTGCATAATGAGGATTATATTAAGGGAATTGGTCATAAAGGAGAGCCCATTCGTGAAGGGCGTGATATCCGTGTAGGCGATACCGTGATTGTACAACGCGCTGGTGATGTGATCCCTCAAATTGTTGATATTGTCGCTGCAAAGCGTCCAAAAAATGCTTCTACTTTTGTGTTTCCTCATCTGTGTCCCGTGTGTGGGAGTCATGCTGTTCGTGAAGTGGGAGAAGCCGTGCGTCGCTGTACAGGGGGGCTTATTTGTCCTGCACAAGCAATTGAACGTATTCGTCATTTTGTTTCACGCAATGCTTTTGATATTGAAGGCTTGGGTAAAAAACAGGTAGAGTTTTTTTTCTATGCTCAAGATGAGGCGCTTTGTATTCATACACCAGCCGATATTTTTACTTTACAACGGCGCCAAGAAAAGTCTTTGATACGTTTGGAAAATATGGAAGGTTTTGGTACTGTTTCAGTGCGGAAATTGTATGATGCCATTAATGCGCGCCGAGAAATTCCGTTGAGCCGTTTTTTGTTTGCATTGGGGATTCGTCATGTTGGCGAAGTGAATGCACGCCGCCTTGCACGCGCTTATAAAAATTATACAGCTTTTGAGACTGCGGCTATGGAAGCACTTATGCCATGTGATAAGGAAAATGAAGAAGGAAATGAGGCTTGGATAGAGCTTACCAATATCGAAGGAATTGGACCACAGGTAGGGAGCGCAATTGTTGATTTTTATCAAGAAGCGCATAACCGTGAGATTTTATCTGTTTTGCTTGAAGAAGTAATACCTCTTGATGAGGAGCCTATCATAGCAGATTCTTCACCAATAGCAGAGAAGATCATTGTTTTTACAGGAACTTTGGCGCATATGTCACGCGATGAAGCAAAAGCATTGGCAGAGCGATTAGGGGCTAAAACATCTGGTTCACTTTCTAAAAAAACAGATCTTCTTGTTGCAGGACCTGGAGCGGGCTCCAAGTTGGCTAAAGCTGAGGAATTAGGTGTTGAGGTTATCGATGAAGAGGCTTGGCTACAGCTGATTGAGAAACATAATGTTTAGAGGGATTTTTCCAGAAGATCGTATGCTGTTTGTATGATTATCTCTCTTACATTTTTGGGGGGATGAAATCAAAAAGGGGGATAATAGGGGCTGTTTTTTGCAAAAACAGAGCGCCATATATTTTGATATTTATTAAGTTATTAAAAATGATTAACGTTGAACTTAAATATTAAACTTAAACTATTATGATGAATAATATACAAGGTTATTATTAGTAAAAGATATAAATTATTACTGTGAAGAAAGGTAAAATTTTTGAACAAATATGTATAATTTAATCCAAAATGCCGTAATAAACCAATTATAATGACGTAATAGAAATATAACGCGGAAGATTACAAAATATAATAAAACATTCCGCTATAAATGAATAAGGGATATAACTGCGAGTTGTTTATTATGTTGAATTATAAAAGATTACTGGTATCTATGCTTATCAGGCATTATTAGATGGTACACTTGTCCAATTTCATTACAAAATTTCGGATATTCGCTAATGCGTCTAGCAGCATAATTTTTTTCTGACTTCCTTCATCTCTCTCAAATTTCTCAGCATAGGAAATTTCGTTTATTAGAGCTAGTATTTGGACTGAGAATATTTCAGAATTAAATACCATTCGTGCATATCTAAACATTAGATCTGTCGAGTTCATGACCAGATTTTTTGCCCAAATGAAATCGCTTTCTTTCCAATTATATTGAGAACGTAACTTATGTATGTAGGTAGGTAGGGATAATGCTGGAAATTTTTTATTATACTCTCTCTGTAATAAGTCCACAAGGCATGCACACCAAATAACTTTCGCATGGATAAGATTTATTTTCAGGAATTAGCACTATCATACCAGGGTTTAGAACATGATATACACCATAACTCTTATTATCCAGATATTTTTTCGCAATTTCTAGACGCTCTTCGTATATATTATCAGGATATTGTGTCTTTACGTACTCTTCGTATAATTTATCGTACTTATTTGGAGTAATGACTTGATTTTCAGAAAATACAGCAATAGGAACTCGCTTAAATTTAGTAATTTTCTTCAATACAGAAGGCCCAATATAGTATCCAAAAATAATATTATGGAACAAAATAAAACTATACGCATTAGGATAATCACTTTATTTCTAAAATACTGGATAAGGATATAGCTTATTAAGATCTGTGCTTAAGATTTTGTTAACTAACAAGCCATAAGATACACGCTTTATTGTGTCTTTTTCAAAGTATTTGTGAAATTTTGTAGAGAGTTTGAATCTTCTTTACTTATGTGACTGTTTTTGTGTTATGTAGTTTTTCATATACTCTGTTATTGTTATTAATTTTTTAGCTGAATGACATGTTCAGGTAAAAACATATACCTCCATATATGTTGTTTTCATACTGTGCAGTTGGAAACTATTTATATTGTGGATAACGTTTTTCAACAATAAGTAATAGTCTAGAAAATAATATTGTACTGTTAACTATGCAAATAAATAAAAAACCTTAACGCTGATGTTATCATCATGCTATTTCTTTTAAATTCTAAATACTTAACTTTTATTTCATAGCAGATTCTATTTTATTGTAGCAATATGTATTATAAGGAATTACAGCTGTTGAAAATAACTCAAGAATTTAAAAATATAAATTATCATTATGAAGCAAACAAAAAGGTAAAATTTATTCGAATAAATATGCAGAATTTTTGAATCCAAACAGCGTAATAAGCTGGTTATAATAGGTGTTTTAGAAATACGATGCGGAGGATTACAAAATATAACGAAAGTTTCCATATAAAAGAAATAGGGATATAATAATGTCTAGATGGAGATCGCCAAGATAAGTATTACCACGTATAGGTGTATCTCATCTTGCTTCACCGAGGTTAGCGTTTACCGTACCAGCAAAAAACTTGAAGTATCTTGTAGAAATATTTTTTGTATTTCCTGATGCAGATACATATTTTTCCCTTAAAAAGAGAAGATCCTGTGTTTTGTAGAAAGAGTAAAAGTTATACGTTGCTTCATTTAAAGGGGCATTGTTGCTTCTTTTGCCCATTTTTTATCTTCTTCGTTCAAGTAAGGTGCATTCATCTGATAAACGCGCGCATGGTAATCATTGAGCCATTGCCGTTCTTCTTGTGTCAAAAGCTCTGGAAGGATTAACCGTCGATCAATGGGGCAAAGTGTGAGTGTTTCGAACGAGAGCATTTCTATATCTCCACCATCAATTTTTTGTGCTGGCTTCACAATCATCAAATTTTCAAGACGGATACCAAAAGCGCCTTCGCGGTAATAGCCTGGCTCGTTTGAAAGAATCATACCGGAGATGAGTTCTTGGCACCCTTTGCGAGAAATATTTTGCGGTCCTTCATGGACAGAAAGATAAGATCCAACACCATGACCGGTGCCATGGGCATAATCAAAACCAGCTTTCCACAATGCAATGCGTGCAAGAGAATCAAGGTCTTGTCCTCGTGTGCCTTTTGGAAATCTGATAGTTGAAAGAGCAATCATGCCTTTGAGAACAAGCGTAAAACAGTGTTTTTCTTCTTCTCCAATATTCCCAATTGCTACGGTGCGTGTGACATCAGTCGTACCATCACGATATTGTCCACCTGAATCAACGAGGTAAAGTTCACCGGTTTTGAGTTGTTTATTTGTTTGCGTTGTTACACGATAATGAATAATGGCACCATTTTCTCCTGCTGCTGAAATTGTATCAAAAGAAAGATCTTTAAGTTTTTCTCCCATTTCTTTTGCTGTATTTATGCGAAATTCTTCTAATTTTTGAGCAGCGGAAATTTCACTTATTGACCCTGGTATTTGTTTATCTAACCAAGAAAAAAAACGGGTTAGGGCAACACCATCGCGTAGATGCGCTTTGCGTGCGCCATTGAGTTCTGTGTCATTTTTAATGGCACGTGGTAGAGCAGCAGGATCAGTAAGTGTGATAAAAGAGCTATTTTTTTCTTCAATAACAGTTCGTAATTTTTCGCATGTTAGCTGTGGATCTAAGGCAAACACTGTCCCTTTTTGAACATACTCTTTGATCTTGGGAATAAGCTGTTCTGGTTCATATAATTTTGCATAACGTTCTAGATATTGTTTCTGTTCTACACCAAGTTTTTTGCTGTCAATGAATAAAGCTGGTGTTTCGTTAAGTGGAATGAGAGCAAAACAAAGGGAAAAAGGCGTGTTGGAAACATCATTGCCCCGTATGTTGAATGTCCATGCAATGGAAGAGGGGTCTGTAAAAATAAAAGCATTTGCATGAGTTTGCTGTATATCTTTGTAAATCAAAGCGAGTTTTTCATTTGTATCGCACCCAGCATATTTGAGAGGGTGAATTGATAAGGCAGATTGTGGTAATTTTGGTTGATTATGCCAGAGCAGATCAATGGGATTATGTTGAACTTCTACAAGTTTTCCACCTGCTTTCATTTCTAATGCATTTCTCAATGCATCGGTGGCAGCAATCGTGTGGAGCCATGGATCAAAGCCAATAGAAAGTTTTTGACCATTTTTTTCAAGCCATTGTGAGGGAGGACAAGTTATGAGATCTTCATAATTAAAAATATCAGGATCAGTTTGTTGGCGAACTTGGAGCTTATATCGCCCATCTGTAAATATGATGGCTTTGTTTTTTAAAATCAGTGCAATCCCAGCTGAGCCAGTAAAGCCGGTTAGCCAGCTAAGACGTTGAGCATGAGGGGGGACATATTCTCCTTGATGCTCATCGCACCGCGGAACAAGAAAACCATCGAGTCCAAGGTGATTGAGTTCTTTACGAAGGCAAGAAATGCGTTCTGCTGCATAAGCAGGATTTGTTGTCGCCTCAAAAGATTGATACATAACGACGTCCTTTTATTTTATTTCAGGTGTATCGTAACCCATCCTTGCCGGTGGTATGTTTCGATATGCTTCAGTCCTTGTTTTATATAAATCTCCAAAACATGGGCATGTTGTTCTTCAAGAATTCCAGAGAGTATAAGTGACCTCTCTTTTTGAAGTGCCGTTACCACTTCTTGCGCAAGTTCAATAAGCGGATTAGCAAGGATATTGGCAACAATGAGATCAAAAGGGGCTCGTGATGCAATTGCATCATGGGCAAAACCTGTTGCTGTAATAGCTGTAACATATTCATTGACATCATTGAATTCGATATTGTGTTGTGCAACTTGAACAGCAATTGGGTCAATATCGGATGCAAGCACAGTAATTGGTTTGAGCATTGCTATGCCAATGGCTAGTACACCGCTCCCAGTACCAAGATCAAGGGCATTTTGGGGATTTTCGTGTTTCATGACTTTGGCGATCATTTCTAAACAACCGGCTGTTGTTCCATGATGTCCGGTGCCAAAAGCTTGATTAGCTTCAATTTCAATAGGGAGAACATTTGCTGGAATGGCGTTTCGGTTGTGACTTCCATGAAGGAAAAAAGGACCAGCTTGCACAGGTTTTAGTCCTTCTAGGCTTTTTTGTACCCAATCAATGTTGGGTAAAACTTCCATATTAATTTTATCAAAATCTATAGAAAGAATTTTGGCAAAACGTTTCAATGCGTTCTCTTGATTGTCTTGATCGACATATAGAGAAAGCTCATATACAGCATTTTGTTCATCTATCTCTGTAAGAGCAAGAGGATAACCTTCTTCGTCAAAGGCTGTTTCTATAAGGGTATAGAACCGTTCTGCTTCATTTTTAGAAGCAGTATAATAGAGGCGAATTTGTTGCGACATGCTGTTCTTTCTTTTGATCGGCTTTTTTAGTTTAAGATGAGTTTTTTTAACCGTTCAATGGCGATTTCATCTTTTAATTCGCTATCGCTTTCTTTCGTGTCATAACGGATAACGCCAGCTAATTTTCCACCTTTTTTGAGTAAAAAAACTGCTGCTGTATGGTTATATGTATAGTTTCCATCTGTTTCAGGAACTTTTTCAGCAACGATGTTGAAAGAATTGACCATTTTATGAACTTTATCAGGATCTCCACTAATGCCAACAATTTTATTGTTAAAATTACTGAGATAATCATGGAGTACTTTTGGTGTGTCACGTTCAGGATCAACAGTCACAAACCATATACCTAATTTATCAGCTTCAGGACCAAGGGCTGTAAGCCATCGATCAAGATTCATCAGTGTGGTAGGGCAGCTTTCAGGACACATAGTGAAGCCGAAAAAAATTATTGAAGGCTTGCTTCGAACATCAGCCTCAGTAATATTTTTTCCATTAGAATCAGTGAGAGTAAAGTTATCACCTAAAGGCTTATTTGTCAGCGTATCATAAATAAAAACACCTGCAAGAAATATGATTGTCAGCCCCAAGATGCGTATTACATTTTTCATAGTTTGACTCTCTTAGATAGATCGAGAAATTGTAACATCGGCAGGTTTGTTTTGCAATGTTTGTTTCATGGTTGATTTTATTGGCTTTATTGGTATGTCTTTCCATATCTATTGATGAAACATTGGTGAAAGATGTATGAATATTGAGAAAGATCTTCGATTTCATGAAAGTGAGCCTCGTATCCATACGACAGCGCGGCTGCATGGTTGTAAATTAGGGCGCTATGTGGAAATTAATGAGCGGGTGATTTTACGGGATGTAACCGTTGGAGATTTTTCTTATTTAGAGCGTAATAGTGAGGCTATTTATAGCGATATTGGGCGCTTTTGTTCTATTGCATCTCATGTACGGATGAATGCGTTGGAGCATCCTATGGAGCGCGTTTCAACGCATAAAATAACCTATCGTCCAAACGAATATTTTCGTTATATGGCATTAGATAGTGGTTTTCGTGAAAGGCGTTGTGCAAAACGTGTTATTATTGGGCATGATGTGTGGATTGGATATGGTGCGGTTATTATGCCTGGGGTGACAATTGGTCATGGCGCTATCATTGGCGCGAACGCTGTTATAACGAAAGATGTTTTGCCATATACGATTGTTGTTGGGGTGCCTGCTAAACGGTTGCGGATGCGTTTTCCCAATCATGTCATAGAATGCCTTTTAGATATGGCTTGGTGGGATTGGCCGCTTGATAAAATTCACAACGCATTGCCTGATATGCAAAATTTGCCCATTGAAGCTTTTGTTCGTAAATGGAAATGACATTCAGAATAAAATAAAGTGGTTTCTTGAAAAAACTGATCGTGGTTTACTTGTAATTAAGCTTTGTTTACAAAATTGTCTAGTACACGCTTTTCTCCGGCTTTTTCGAACATTATTGTCAATTTATGATCGTCTATTGTTGTAATACGACCATAACCAAATTTTATGTGAAAAATCCGATCATTGACAGAAAAATCTGATGGTACATGAGAGATTGATTGAGAGATAACTTTCCCTTCAATATTCTTGTTTTTTTGTGCACGCTTTTGTCTTGCTGTTGCATAGTCATTATAAAAGGAATCGTGATGTTGAAAGGAAGATTTTCCATAACCACCATAGGATGTTTGCATTTCTACAACTTCTATATGTTCTGCTGGTAATTCATCTAGAAAACGGGAGGGAAGAGCAGGTTGCCAAAGTCCATGAATTCTTCGATTCGATACAAACCATATATGCAAATGTTTTTTTGCTCTTGTTAGACCTACGTAAGCAAGACGCCGTTCTTCTTCTAATCCTGAACGTCCACCTTCATCTAATGAGCGCTGGTGGGGAAAGAGTCCTTCTTCCCAACCTGGAAGAAAAACTGTTTCAAATTCAAGCCCTTTGGCTGAATGAAGTGTCATGATGTTGACTGCATCCATATTTTCATTATTTTCCGTTTCCATAACGAGTGCAACATGTTCCAAAAAACTTTGAAGATTTTCAAATTGTTCCATGGAACGAATCATTTCTTTAAGATTTTCTAGTCTTGTAGGAGCCTCTGGTGAACGATCTTCTAACCACATGGTTGTATAACCAGAATCATCAAGGACGATCTCGGCAAGTTCTCTATGAGGAGTGTCTTGAAGCATATTTTGCCAGCGGCGGAAGTTTTCAATAAGGCTTCGTAACGCACTGCGTGCCTTAGGCTTTAATTCATCTGTTTCAATGATGTCAGCGGCAGCAGAAAAGAGAGGAACAGCACGTGCACGTGCACTCTCATAAAGAATGCGCAGGGTTGCATCTCCTATGCCGCGTTTCGGTGTATTAATAACACGCTCAAAAGCTAAATCATCAGTAGGTTGGACAACAACGCGTAAATAAGCCATGGCATCACGTATTTCCATTCGCTCATAAAAACGAGGACCACCAATGACGCGATAATTAAGGCCAAGTGTTACAAAGCGATCTTCAAATTCACGCATTTGAAATGATGCGCGTACCAATATAGCCATATGATTTAATGCATGACCGGTTTGTTGTGCGCGTTCGATTTCTTCTCCGATTGCTCGAGCTTCTTCTGCCGAATCCCATGCTGAATGAATTTTTACCTTTTCTTCCTCACTCTTTATTTGAGCAGAAAAAAGGACTTTTCCCAGTCTTTCTTCATTATGAGCAATGAGATGGGAGGCGGTTTTAAGAATATGAGATGTTGAGCGATAATTGCGTTCTAGACGAATAATTTTAGCAGAAGGAAAATCTTTTTCAAAACGTAATATGTTTTCGACTTTTGCACCACGCCATCCATAAATGGATTGATCATCATCACCAACACAACAAAGATTAACATGTTGACCTTGAGGATGTTGGGCCAAAAGGCGAAGCCAAAGATATTGTGCTGTATTTGTATCCTGATATTCATCGACAAGAATATAACGAAATTGAGAATGGTATTCGCGAAGAATATCTGGATTATGTTGGAAGATAGAGATAGAATGAAGTAGAAGGTCACCAAAATCACAAGCATTAAGATCTTTTAATCGATTTTGATAACTGTGATAAAGTTCACGTCCCATGCCGTTACCAAAGGAATGAGCATCACTTTTTGAGATATGTGTTGGTGAAAGTCCTTGATTTTTCCAAGAATCAATCATCATGGCAAGGTTTCGTGCGGGCCAACGCTTATCGTCTAATCCTTCAGCTTGAATAAGTTGTTTTAAAAGTCGAAGAACATCATCGCTATCGAGAATTGTAAAGTTTCTTTTTAAATCAACAAGCTCTGCGTGACGGCGTACAATTTTAGCTCCAGTGGAATGAAAGGTTCCAAGCCAAGGCATACCTTCAACAACTTCTCCAATAAGTTCACCAATACGTATTTTCATTTCACGTGCTGCTTTGTTGGTGAAAGTGACAGCAAGTATTTGCTGAGGAGAGGCAAGTCCAGAGCGTAAAATGTGAGAAATACGGGTTGTTAAAACGCGCGTTTTTCCTGTACCAGCACCTGCAAGAACTAAAAGAGGTCCCTTAGTATTCATAACAGCTTGTTGCTGTTCTGGATTGAGTTGTTCTAAATAGTCTGTGTTATATGATTTTTGTTCTTTTAGAGTATGGGAGAAAAAACCAGAGCTCTTCTTATCATGGTCTGGAGGGGAATCTTCTTCAAAGAAAGGTATGGTGTGATCAGAAAAATTACTCATTATCTCTCTTTTGTAGTCTTTTTTTTATTGAAGTTCTAGATTAAAAAAACTCCTCTTAAAAAGTCACAACAGTTTCAGTTGAACAGACAGAAAGAGAACGTAAAAAAATAAGCACAAACATTAAAGGCGTTGGGTGAGAACGCTTTGAAGGGCATAAACGCGTAACGAAGCTGAAAGATTTACTTGTTGTGGTCTTTTGCTATCAATATCGGTGATAATAAAGGCTAAAGATTGTCCTTTTTTGCGGGCTATATCTTTTAGAATATCTAAAAATGGTGGTTCTAAAGAGACGCTTGTTGCGTGTCCATCAACGCGAACAGATATCTTTCGTGGAATGACTTTTGACCAATCGATAGAATTATTTTCGTGCATTTTTCCACCTTTATTCGTCGTTTCGTAAACGATTTTGATCAAGAAATTTTTGCATTTTTAAAGATTTTTGCTGCTCAAAATTTTTTTCAGTTTTTGTTCGTCCAAAACGATAACGATTTTGCTCAGCACAAAGAGATTTTTCTGTACGTTTTTTTTGTTTTCGAAATTGGCGAAGATTAATCAATTCAGTCATGAGAAAAATTATTTTTTCCGAAAGGAATCTAAAGAGACAACATCAGCACTTTGACTTTGTTTTGCATCGTTATTTGAAGGTTCTTTATTTGTACTGAGATTTTGTTCTTTTGTAAGCGTATTTTCTTTTTTTTGTTTGTTTGATAAGGTAATGGGCGTAGTTGAGGTATTTTCTGAATTTTCACTTTCTCCAGAGGTCAGATTTGAGGGCAGATCAAATGCTGCTTCAAATGCTGCTACAGGATCGTAAAAGACCTGAATGGAAGTAAAAGGAATCACGAGCTTTTCGGTTATTTCCCTGAAAGAGAGAGTTACTTCGAAAGCTGTTTCTGAAACACTGAGATCTCTAAATTGATGCTGTAAGACGATTGTCATTTGCTCGGGATAGCGATTTTTTAGCCGAGGAGAAATTTTAACGCCTGGGGCATTTGTCAAAAAAGTTATAAAAAAATGATGATTTCCCGGAAGACCTGCTTTGGCAACTTCCGATAAAACTTTACGGATAACTCCACGAAGCGCATCCTGAACGAGAATATCGTAACGGATTTGATCTTTAACCATCGAAGTTTATTCCTTTTATTTTACGTAGCAGAATGGGGCGTATTGATATTGTGTGATAGAATATATTTTAAATTAGCAGATTTTTTCTACGATGCACCTCAATAAATCGAATAAATACGAAACTCTATGGTAAATAATGTCTGAAAGATCAATTAACAACATTTAAAAAAGTGAAGGCTTCTGTTGCCAGGTGCCTCCGAACCCCGCTTAAACCTGCGACGGTTTAAGGCTCAAATTGAAACATTCACACCACCTTAAGCGGCGAGACGTGCTTCCGCATAGTTGTCATTTGCAACTACTCATTTAGCCCGATAACGGTGGTACAATGCCGAGTAAAAGAGCGATCTTTACACCTTTGTCGATCCTATTTCGCCCCCACCAAAATATAACTTTGGTTTCTTATATTTTGGTGGAGGCGCCGGGTACCGCCCCCGGGTCCAATAGGTTTATTTCACCGTCCATTTATTACCATAGCTGGTAAACCAGCCCTCTAAATATAGATGAAGAACAGTCTTAGGAAAAGGGGGGGTTGTTAATATTTTTAATCCTCTAATTATTTATGGAGCTATATGGTGCGGCTGTAAAATATAGTCCGCTCATTTTTGGAGAGGAGATGATGCAAAATGACAAATAATTTAGCAGATATTAAACTATATGATTCAAATCCCGATGAAGCAGCAGTAGAACGACTTAGCCGTCGTTTAGCTTTGGTGATGAAAAAGCAGGATGCGGCGCTTGTTGCTACGTCGGATCCAAAAGAGTTAGAACGTGTTGAAAAATGGGTTCAAGATGTTTTAGAAGCTGATGAGAAGAGTGCTAAAAGGGCTGTTTCAAAAGTGGCTGAGATGATGTCTGGAGAGCGTAGAAAAAGTCGTATGACTTTTTATTATCTAGTTGCTAAGCAACTTAATGCACTTCATAAAATTTAAACAATATTAAATTTGTGATAATGATAAAAAAAGCCCAATTTCTTGGGCTTTTTCGTTGATAAAAAGGATTAATGTTTTTCATCCTCTTGGAGGTAGCCTCCTTTACGCATACTTGGGACAAAGAGAAGAGCAATGAATGCCATGATCATCACGACGGTTATATAAAAATAAAAGAGTGATTCATGACCGTACTTTTTTAATCCAAGCGCAACGTATTCAGCAGAACCACCAAATAAGGCGTTACCAATGGCATGAGAGATGCTAACGCCTAATGCGCGTATTGAAGAGGGAAACATTGCTGATTTTACGACACCAGAGATGGATGTATACATGCTCATAATGAAGAGCAAGCCAATAATGACGGAAAAGGCAATCCATATACTATGCGTATTACCGATTATCCAGAGTCCAGGAAATGTAAAGATGACAGAGAGTATACTCCAAATGATAAGTAAAGTTTTTGTTCCAATTTTATCGGCTATGATACCAGCTATGGGTTGGAATAGGATGAAAATAAATAGTACAGCTGTCATAATCGTTGTTGCGGTATGTTTATCAAAGCCGGTAGTTGTGATCAGATATTTTTGCATATAAGTCGTAAAGGTGTAAAATGTGAGTGATCCTCCTGATGCAAAGCATGCAATTACGACAACGGCTTTTGTATGCTTGGTGAGTAGTTCCTTAAGACTGCCAGAGTGTTTGTGAGAGCGGCTTTCTTTCGTGGTTGTTTCGTGGAGAGAACGACGCAGATAAATCGCAATCACTGCCCCGAATCCACCAATTACAAAAGGAATGCGCCATCCCCATGCTTTTAACTGATCTTCAGAGAGATAAGATGCTAGAATAAATATAATGAAGCTGGCAAGAAGTTGACCTGTAATAAGGGTGGCAGATTGGAAAGAAGCAAAAAGCCCACGATGTTTTTTGAGGGCAACTTCGCTCATATAAGTGGCTGCTGTACCATATTCACCACCCGCTGAAAGTCCTTGCATCATCCGAGCTAAAAGTAAAAGGATTGCTGATGTTATTCCTAAGGTTTCATAGGTGGGAAGTATGGCGATGAAAAAAGAGCCACCACACATCATAAAAATGGATATAAGCATCGAGCGTTTACGTCCATAACGATCGGCGACAAACCCTAAAAACCAAGCTCCAATAGGGCGCATAAGAAAGCCAATAAAAAACACACCTGCGGTTTTTAACAGTGGCGTAATCGTATCACCATCGGAGGGAAAGAATTGTGATGCAAAATAAATTGATGCAAATGAGTAAACGTAAAAATCATACCATTCTACGAGATTTCCTGATGCGCTTGCTATAATAGCAAAAACACGTTTTCTTGCATCCTGTGATGCTGAAGTTGTTTCATTTTTCATGAATTGTTCCCCTTTTGGATTTATAGTTCATATTTTCTAAACATAATTGTTTATGATTTCCAGAAAAATTCAATTGTATTACAACAATTTCTTAGGGAAACTCTTTAAGATGATTTATTAGAGTTATGTTGTCATTCGTTTTAAGATTTTTACTTGTGTTGTAGAATAAAAATTTATCACATTGCATTTAAAGGGAGAGAATATTGAAAAGTAGATCAAGATACCTTTAAACTTTATGAGAAGAATGCAATTATTGGCATAATACCGGAAGATCATAGAAGAGATGGTCTTTATGAACAGAAAGCCCCAAAACTGAAAATATTTCATAAAGCTTAAGTAATGTAAAAGGGGATTTTGTGTCCTTACTTGTCTTATTGTATCATAACATATCATCATTTAGGAGGGTGAGGTAAGCCTCAGATAAGGTTTTCCGTATGAGGTGTTTTTTTAGATATCGTGATAAATATTTAGGGTAGGGCTGCCCATAGAATCTTATCAAGTAAATTACATAAAGAGGCAGTAACTATAGACAATTTAAGAGAAACTGAGTCGTTTGTAAGACGAATGTAGGGCGGGCTTTTCGTTCTTTACTAGGGTGGAGAGGAGATCAAAAAAAGCCCAATTTCTTGGGCTTTTTTTATCCAGAAAATAAGTTTAATGAAGTCTATCGTCTTTATCGAGATATCCTCCTTTATCTATATCGGGCATAAGAAGAATAGAGATGAGTGCAATGACCATCATACCAACGATGTAAAAAAAGAAAACAGATTCGTATCCCATATTTTTTAATCCAAGCGCTACATATTCAGCAGAACCGCCAAAGAGTGCGTTGCCAATGGCAAAAGCAAATCCAACACCAATTGCTCGGATTGAAGCAGGGAACAATTCTGCTTTTATGATACCAGCAATGGACGTATAAAAACTCATAACACAGAGTATTCCAATAATAATTAAGAGTGCTGTCCATGGATTATGGGCATTACCGATCATTTTAAGTACAGGAATGGTGCAGATAATGGATAATGCCCCCCAACTAATGAGTGAAGCTCTTGCTCCAATTTTATCGGCTAGGGAACCAAAAAGGGGTTGGAGTAGCACAAAAACAAAGAGGGCGGCAGTCATTATCGTTGTTGCGGTTTGTTTATCAAAGCCCGTGGTTGTGATCAGATATTTTTGCATATAAGTGGTGTATGTATAAAATGTGAGTGATCCACCAGCTGTAAAGCCAACAACCAAAAAGAAAGCTTTTTTATGATTGCGAAAAAGTTCTCGAAGACTACCAGCATGTTTTTCAGAGCGGCTTTTGTGGGTTGTTGTTTCATGGAGCAAACTACGCAGATAAATTGCAACGATTGCTCCAAAGCCACCAATCACAAAAGGAATACGCCATCCCCACGCTTTTAACTGATCTTCAGTAAGGTAAAGGGCTAAAATAAATATTATAAAACTTGCGAGAAGTTGACCTGAGATCGTTGTTGCATATTGAAAAGAAGCAAAGAGCCCGCGACGATTTTTCGGTGCAACTTCGCTCATATAAGTTGCTGCTGTACCATATTCACCGCCAACGGAAAGTCCTTGAAACATACGGACTAAAAGGAGAAGAAATGCTGCTGTTATTCCCAAGGTTTTATAAGTGGGAAGTATGGCAATGAGAAAAGAGCCACCACACATCATAAAAACAGAAATAAGCATTGAGCGTTTGCGTCCGTAACGATCGGCAATGCAGCCAAAGAGCCATGCTCCAATTGGACGCATAAGAAAGCCAATAAAAAAGATTCCTGCCGTTTTTAACAGTTGTGTAACAATATCTTCATCTTCAGGAAAAAACTGTGATGCAAAATAAACCGATGCAAAGGAGTAAGCATAAAAGTCGTACCATTCTACCAGATTTCCTGATGCGCTGGATATGATAGCAAAAATACGTTTCCTTGTATCATGTGGATCTAAAGTTGTTTGATTATTCATGAAGTATTCCCCTTTTAGATTTATAACTTTTCTTCTTTTTAAAGCTATTTACGATGTGCATTATAAAAACGCCATTGTATCATGATAATTTTTTAGGGAAACATAAAGATTTTTTCTAGAGCTATCAGTGGTGTTTTGGGCTCATGGTGTTGTTATATTGCGTAAATCATACGCTTTTTACTATCCTTAAGGAAATATTATTTTTTGTTTGATTGTGAATTATTTGCATATGCAGAGTGTTTATGAAGATATGATACTCTTTAGTTTATATGCTTGATGTTGTTTCGTAAAATGATGTTATTGACTATTGCATGCAAGGTTGGTGTATCTGTTAAAATACTTTTTATGAATGATCTTAAGTGTTAAGGGGGAGTACAATATTAAGAGTTCATCAATAATATAATGATAGCGGCTTGCACTTTTATTAAGTGTAAAGAGAGTAGTGCCCATGTTTATACTTTACGGGGCTTTTACGTTATGTCATTCACGAGTGCCGTTGTGAAATGGAGTTGGGTGCATTGAGAAATGTTTCTCAAAAAAGTGTGTGAATTCATAATATAATGGTATTTTCTATTTTTCATGAAAGGATTTGTGTTGCATGAGGGGTACCATTAAGAACGTATTAAACAAAATCATGAGTGTAATCTTTATTATTGATAAAATTTCTTGAAAGATAATCACTTGTCTTCGACTTTGAGTGGGAATGGGAATATTAAAATAAATCAAACGTTTTTTATCTTCAGTGAATTAAATTCAGTAAAAGAAGTATTTATTACATAATAATATGAAGCCATTTATTTTTATAAGCGGCGTGTGCAGGAGGGAACATTGCTTCTTTAGAGTGTTTGAAGGGATAAAAAATTGTGAGCTTTAAACTGCTATCGGAAAGAATATAAAAAAGCCCAGAATACTGGGCTTTTTTGTTAAAATCCTTGTTTTTTAACATTAAAGGTTAATGAATATCGTCTCCTTGTAAATACCCTTTTTTGCGAGCATCTGGCATTAAGAGAACAGAGATGAATGCAATAATCATCATGCCGGTTATATAAAAATAGAAGACAGATTCATATCCAAGATCTTTTAATCCAAGCGCAACATATTCAGCAGAACCGCCAAACAGTGCGTTGGCAATAGCATAAGAGAGCCCAACTCCTATTGCTCGTACTGAAGCGGGAAACATTTCTGATTTTACAATGCCAGAGATAGATGTATAAAAGCTCATAATGCAGAGCATTCCAGTAATGACTGATAAAGCAATCCATGTACTATCAGTACTACCAATCATATTAAGTCCAGGAATGGTAAAGATAATAGATAAGACACTCCAAATAAGGAGTGAAGTTCTTGTTCCAATTTTATCTGCAACAGCACCAAAGAGGGGTTGGAGTAACATGAAAACAAAGAGTGCAGCTGTCATGATTGTTGTGGCTGTATGTTTATCAAAGCCAGTGGTTGTGATCAGATATTTCTGCATGTAAGTCGTATAGGTGTAGAATGTGAGCGATCCTCCAGCTGTAAAGCCAATAACCAGAAAGAAAGCTTTTCGGTGGTTGCTCAGAAGTCCCCTAATACTACCAGCTTGTGCACTAGAACGACTTTCTTTGGTCGTTGTCTCATGGAGTGTGCGGCGTAGATAAATCGCAACAATTGCTCCTAGTCCACCAATGGCAAATGGAATACGCCAGCCCCACGCTTTTAGCTGATCTTCGGTGAGATAAAGCGCTAAAATGAATATAACGAGACTGGCTAGAAGTTGACCACCAATCAGTGTGGTATATTGGAAAGAGCTAAAAAATCCTCGGCGATTTTTGAGGGCGATTTCGCTCATATAAGTTGCTGTTGTACCATATTCACCACCGACAGAAAGCCCCTGAAGCATTCTGAGTAAAAGTAAAAGAATTCCTGCTGCCATTCCAATGGTTTCATAGGTAGGAAGTAGGGCGATTAAGAACGAACCACCACACATCATAAAAACAGAGATAAGCATTGAGCGTTTGCGTCCATAACGATCGGCAATGAAGCCAAAAAGCCATCCGCCGATTGGGCGCATAAGAAAACCAATAGCAAAAACACCCGCCGCTTTTAAAAGTTGCGTAACGTCATTGCCATCTGAGGGAAAGAATTGTGATGCAAAATAAATAGATGTAAAGGAATAAACATAAAAGTCATACCATTCTACTAGATTACCTGATGCACTGGACACGATAGCCCAGATACGTTTTCTTGTATCATGTGGTTTTAAAGCTTCTTGTTTTTCCATAGTCGATCCCTTTATTTCATGTTCATCCATCTTTGTTCATTTATGTCATTTTTTTAGAAGCTGTCTATAGTATTTTATCTTTTGCATCAAAAATTTAGTCAGATCATGATAATTTCTTGTGTAAGATGTTTTTGGAAAAAGATTTGAATTATCTTTGTACGGATTTTACAGTTTTTATTTTCTATAATGAGAAGAATCGGACATAATAGTCCTATGAAATCATATCTTGCTCTTTTATCTCATGTTTTAAATCAGGGTATTGATCGGACAGATCGAACGGGTGTTGGAACGCGATCTATTTTTGGGTATCAGATGCGCTTTGATTTACAAGCAGGATTTCCGTTGTTGACAACAAAGAAACTACACTTACGTTCAATTATTTATGAACTTTTGTGGTTTCTTAAAGGCGATACAAATATCGCTTGGTTGAAAGAGCATGGTGTGTCAATTTGGGACGAGTGGGCTGATGAAAAGGGAAATCTTGGTCCTGTTTATGGTTATCAGTGGCGTTCTTGGCCTGCTCCTGATGGACGCCATATTGATCAAATTAACAATCTTTTAACGATGATTAAGGAAACGCCAGATTCTCGTCGCTTGATTGTGTCAGCTTGGAATCCTGCATTAATAGAGGAAATGGCGTTGCCTCCGTGTCATTGTCTTTTTCAATTTTACATTGCGGAGGGGAAATTATCTTGTCAACTTTATCAGCGTTCGGCGGATATTTTCTTAGGTGTTCCATTCAATATTGCATCCTACGCATTGCTAACGATGATGATTGCGCAAGTAAGCGGTCTTAAAATAGGCGATTTTATTCATACTCTGGGAGATGCTCATCTTTATTCTAATCATTTTGAACAGGCAAAATATCAATTGTCTCGTATACCAAATGCTTTGCCATGTATGCGCATAAATCCAGCGGTAACAGATCTTTTTTCTTTTCAATTTGAGGATTTTGAGTTGCTTAATTATGAAGCACAACCCCATATTAAAGCGCCGGTAGCAATATGACGATTTCCATTTGTTTAATTGCTGCTGTTGCAGAAAATGGTGTTATCGGTCGTGAAGGTGCAATGCCGTGGCATTTATCGACGGATTTGCAACGCTTTAAAGCTTTGACGTTGCGTAAGCCCATTATTATGGGAAGAAAAACTTGGGATTCTATTGGGAGACCTTTACCAGAGCGTACAAATATCGTCATTACGCGTGATTGTACCTTTTGTGCTGAAGGGGCTGTTGTTGCTCACTCTTTATCGCAAGCTTGTTCTCTTGCAACAAATGTTGCTTCTCAAAATGATGTAGAGGAAATTTTTATTATTGGTGGGGGTGAAATTTTTCAACAAGGGTTGCATATGGCTGATAAAATATTCCTTACAGAAGTTTTAGCTTCTATAGAAGGTGATAGTTTTTTTCCTGTTTTTGATAAAGAAAAGTGGACTATTGTGCAAACACAAGATATTCCAAAAGGGGATAAAGATAGTCATCCGACACGTTTTGTTGTTTATGAGCGGAAATAATTTTTTGTAATATGAAGTGGAAGGGTTTATCAGTTGTATTGTAATGAGGTAAGAGACACCCTATAAGATCAAGCAAATGGTTGGTGTTCGAGTAGTGGTAATCAGTTAAAGAGGTGATAATGCCCTGGACAAATCAAAATGGTGGTGGCCCGTGGAGTGGCGATAAAAACAGTGGTGACAAAAAAACACCAGCTAAGAATCTCTTTGGTTCTGGTGGCGGTAATGGTGGTGAAAATGGTCCTAATCTTAATGAAATTTTGCGCAAAGGGCAGGATCAGTTTAAACAATTCGGGAGAAGCAGTTTTTCTGTTTTATTCCTTCTGCTTATTGTGTTTTTTTGGCTATACCAGTCAATTTATATTGTTCAGCAAAATGAACAAGCGGTAGAGTTGCGCTTTGGCATCCCTAAAGAAGGCATTATTGGTGATGGGTTGCATTTTCATTTTTGGCCAATTGAGACCTATATGAAAGTACCTTTAACGGAAAAAACAATCGCGATTGGTGGGAAGCCCGGTCAGGCGCAACAAAGTGATGGTTTAATGCTTTCGAGTGATCAAAATATCGTTAATGTTAATTTTTCCGTTTATTATCGGATTTCATACCCTAGTCAGTTTTTATTCAATGTGAATGATCAAGAGGGAACTGTCCGCCAAGTTGCTGAGAGTGCAATGCGTGAGGTCATTGGTTCGCGGCCGGTTGATGATGTTTTACGTGACAAGAAAGAAGAAGTTGCTAATGACGTTAGAAAGATTATCCAGTTGACTGTGGATAAATATCAACTTGGTGTCGAAATAAGCCGTGTTTCTATCAGTGAAGCTGCTCCTCCGACAAAGGTTGCTGCTGCGTTTAATTCTGTTCAGCAGGCGGAGCAGGAACGTGGAAGAATGATTGAAGAGGGGAATCGTGTGCGTTTTACGAAAATTGGTTTAGCAAATGGTGAAGCTTCACGCACACGGGAAATCGCAAAAGGTGAAAAGGCACAAATGGTTGAAGAGGCAACAGGGCGTGCTGAACGTTTTCAGGCGATAGCTCGAGAGGCTGCGATTTCACCAGAAGCTGCTCGCTACCGTCTCTACATGGAGACGATGGGGCGGATTCTTTCTTCACCAAATAAGCTGGTTCTTGATCAGGCAAATTCTCCAGCGATGCCTTATTTGCCTTTGAACGAATTGTTGCGTAGCAAGTCATCGGAAAAAGTAAAGGCAACATCAGCGCGTCCTGCGTTACTCTTAGATTCTCGTATTTCTGGAGGAGATTAATTATGCAGCAATCTCGCTTTTTGTTTGTTTTTAGTGCTATAGTGTTTGTTTTGATGATTTTGTGGATGTCCGTTTTTATCGTCTATCCTCGTCAACAGGTAGCAATTAAGCGTTTTGGACAAATTGTTCAGGTAGAATCTAATCCTGGAATCTATTTCAAGGCGCCCTTTATCGATAAGATGATCATTGTTGATAATCGGTTATTGCGTTACGATGTTCCTACACAATCTGTACAGGTTCGTGGTGGTGCGTATTATGAGGTGGATGCGTTCTTTATTTACCGTATTACAGATCCTAAGTTGTTTTTACAGCGCATTGCTTCTGGGCGTCCACAAATTGCGGCACGTGAAAACCTTGCACCACGGTTTATTGACGCTTTGCGTGCTGTTTATGGTAAGCGAGAATTTAAAGCAGCCTTATCGGATGAACGAGGCGCGATGATGGCTGAAGTACAGAAGCAATTTTCTGTAGATGCAGGTTCGTTGGGTATTGCCATTGTTGATGTGCGTATTCGTAAAACCGATTTGACTGATGCTGTTTCAGAAGATGTCTATCGGCAAATGGCAGCTGAACGTGAAGCTGCTGCGGAAAATATCCGGGCTCGTGGTCAGCAGGAGCGAGATCGTATTGTGGCAGAAGCTAATCGTGAATATGAAGAAATTGTAGCAGCTGCAAAGCGTGATGCTGAAATTACCCGTGGTGAAGGTCAAGCTGAAAGTATTCGTCTTTTATTGAATGCGAGGGAGGCTAATCCGTCTTTTTACGATTTTTGGTTGGCGATGGAACAATACAAGAATTTAGAGAAAACACCGATGGTGATTTCTCCAAATGAGGATTTCTTTTTCTATTTTCGTAATCCGCCGCAGGCAAATAAAGCATTCTTACCGACAATGAATACTGGCCTCAGTAAAACTGATCCAAAATCGGGAGAGAATAGATAAAATAATGGATTGCAGATACGAGATTTTGCATGAAAAGAATGATCTGTGACCATTTTCTTTTATGGTAAAAGTGGTAGAGAGTATCGAGCCGTGCTGGTTTTCCGTATATAAATTTAGTGGGGCTCTTTGCATCTTTGATTAAAGGCATGTCATGGATAGAAGTGTCGTGAGTAAAAATACGTTTTTAAAGTTTTTTATCACAAGAGTTGTTTTTTGTGTGACTTTGTTTCTATCAGGATCAGTGAGTTTGTCTTGGGGAGCCGAGACAAGCAAGGCATTGCTTTCTATTCCTGATTTAGCTTCTGAGCTTTTGGAAACAGTTGTGAATATTTCCACGGCGCAGACTGTTGAAGGAACAGAACAGGATGCAAACACCTCGGTACCCGTTATCCCAAAAGATTCATTGCTGGAGGAATATTTTAGTGATTTTTTTATACCCAAGGATGGTCAAAAAGATAGTCAATTTCAAAAGGTGCGTTCTTTAGGGTCTGGTTTTGTGATTGATGCGCAAAAAGGGATTATTGTTACAAATTATCATGTTATTGTAGATGCTGATGATATTGAAGTTAATTTTACGGATGGTACAAAACTAAAGGCAAAGCTTCTTGGAAAGGATAGCAAAACTGATTTGGCGTTGCTTCAAGTCGATGCAGGAAGTAAAAAATTAAAAGCTGTGCGTTTTGGTGACTCAGAAAAAGCACGTATTGGTGACTGGGTTATGGCTATTGGTAATCCTTATGGTTTTGGTGGAAGTGTGACGGTTGGTATTATTTCTGCACGTAACCGTGATCTTAATGCTGGTCCCTATGATAATTTTATTCAAACAGATGCAGCAATTAATCGGGGCAATTCTGGTGGTCCGTTATTTGATAGAAATGGTGAAGTCATTGGCATTAATACAGCAATTGTTTCACCTTCGGGAGGATCTATCGGTATTGGATTTGCTATTCCATCGGATATGGCTCTTTCTGTTATTAATCAATTGCGTGATTTTGGAGAAATAAGGCGTGGTTGGTTGGCTATTCGTATTCAGCCGGTAACAGAGGATATTGCAAAAAGTTTAAAATTGGACAATGCTGTGGGAGCATTGGTGGCTGGTAAAATAGAACAGACGGAAGAAAATAATGTAGATAATAGCCAGTTACAAACTGGAGATGTTATTCTTTCCTTTGGTAATTCCAAAATTAAGCATGCACGTGATTTGCCGCGTTTAGTTGCAGAAAGTTCAGAAGGAAAAGTAGTGGACGTTACTATTTTACGCAATGGGCAAGAAGAAACAGTAAAAGTTAAGCTTGGACGTTTGATTGAAACAGATCCAAATGAAGATACAGAAGAAGTTGCTGATAAAAAAAATCAAGATCTGTCGAAAAACGTGACAATGCAATTTATGGGAATGACGTTATCTGAACTGACAGAGGATTTGCGTCATCGTTATTCAATTTCAGATAAACTTCGAGGATTAGTGGTGACAGCTGTTGCACAAAATAGTGCAGCGGATAAAAAGCGTATTCGCGTTGGTGAAGTGATTGTTGATATCAATCAGAGTTCTATCACAACAATTGATGAGGCTAAAAAACGTATTCATAAATTACGTGAAGCTGGACGCAAAAATGCTCTATTTATTGTAGCGCGTCCAGATGGAGAGTTACGGTTCGTAACGCTCCTAATGGATTGATCCTTAAAAATTATTTTTTTGTTTTTTATCAGCCTTAGTAATGGGATATTTTGCAAGTCAGGCATGTGATATCCAATGTTTCTCAAGCTCATTTCACGATAGAGAGCATGGGGTGTGCAATATAAAATCCATTGGGCAGCTCTGTTTCTACGTTAAATAAAAGTACAAGTTGGCACCATCATAGATTTGCTAGTTTCCAATCTTGCAACAGCCTAGACTTTGAAATGCTGCATAAGAGATCTATGTTTTGTGTTTAAGTCAATTATTATTATAAATAATGTTTTATTTAGTGAGACTTTTAGTCCTTTGTGATTGTACTTTATGTGCTATGGAGAACGTTTTTTTCACTTCAGTTTGAAAAAAACTATCTTAGAGAAAAATCATATTAGACTAAATTAGTTATATATATTTACACCTTTCTTGGTGATGGATGAAGAAATAGTTATAAAAAAGAGAGCGTGAAGAAGACAAGTTCTGAATCTCCTATTATAAAGCAGATTAGTATACTGTTTTTATAGGAAAAAATAAAGCTGTTTGATTGTATAGGTTAAGCTCAGTATTATTATTCATAAATAATGACAAAGAATATGTTTGTTTTTAATGGACTAACGGACAGAATGATTATGGCTGTAGTTTACTATTGAACTATGATAGCAAAAATGCTTGGAAATTCCTTTGGTGTTGTTATTAAGCCCATTTTTTATAAATTTCATAGGGGGCTTTGGTGGTGTCTGCATGTTGCAATAAGTTATTGATTGGGAGAAATTGCTATTCATGACACAGAGAAAAGTTACATTAATAGCGGGGCCAACGGCAAGTGGGAAGTCAGAACTTGCCTTGCAAATGGCTCAAGAAAAGAATGCTCTCATTATTAATACTGATTCAATGCAGGTTTATGATGTTTTAAATATTTTAACGGCACGGCCGGGGGAGGCTGATACCGCGATTGTTCCCCATTATCTTTATGGTCATGTGAGTCCTACTTTGAATTATTCAGTAGGGCAATGGTTGTGTGATGTCGAGAAGCTATTGGCTACTTTTTCTTTAAGATCAGTTGTTTTTGTTGGTGGGACAGGACTTTATTTTCGTGCTCTTTTAGAGGGGATTTCGGAAATCCCTCATGTTCCAAATGTTGTGCGGCAGAAGTGGCGTTTGCTGCTTGATAAAGAGGGACCTGAAAGTCTTTATCGCCAGTTGTTGCAGATTGATGCTGTTGTTGCTGAAAAAATTTCTTCGCACGATAGACAGCGTATTGTCCGTGCTTTGGAAGTTTATGATGCAACCGGTAAGACGCTCAGTTGGTGGCAGAAACAAAAAACAACACCTATCATTGCGCCGAATTTGACCGAAAAAATTCTTCTCATGCCACCCCGTCCTCTGCTTTATGAACGTATTCATAAACGCTTGGATTCTATGATTGAAAGAGGAGCTTTAGAAGAAGTGGTGGCTATGAAAAAACTTAAACTTTCCTCTTCATTACCAGCAATGAAGGCTATTGGTATACCTGAGTTTATGGCTTATTTGGATGGATATAGAAGCTTTGAGAATGCTCTTGAAGCGGTGAAAATACAAACGAGGAGATATGCAAAAAGACAAATGACATGGTTTCGTAATCAATTTGATGAAGAATGGGTGCTTACTTTTTGATAAAAGAGTTAGAGCTTTGCAAAGAAACTTATCGAAAGATAAAAGATAATTCGTGAAAAAGAAATTTTTTAGAAAATATAATTTTTTATTGACGAATGGTATCAATGGAATTAGAAATCTTCCTACAAGGAATTTTTTATATATTTTATACGTTGGAATAATGGGGGTAATCATACAGTATGTGTTGTGTAATGGGCTCCTTTGGGGGCTTTTTTTATGAGCTCCGTTAGGGGCTTTTTTATTGTCCTATAAAGTAGGTGAGTGGGAAAAATGAGAAATGATCCAAGAAAGCAAGAGAGTGCAGATGGAAAAATAATGTCGGGCGCTGAAATAGTGGTTCAAGCTCTTATAGATCAAGGCGTTGAACATATTTTTGGTTATCCTGGTGGGGCTGTTTTGCCTATTTTTGATGTTCTTTATCACCAAGATACACTCCAGCATATTTTGGTGCGCCATGAACAAGCCGCAGGGCATGCGGCTGAAGGCTATGCACGCAGCACAGGGAAGGTAGGGGTTATGCTTGTGACTTCTGGTCCAGGGGCAACGAATGCTGTTACACCTTTGCAAGATGCTCTTATGGATTCGATACCTCTTATTTGTTTTTCTGGGCAGGTGTCAACAACGGTGATTGGAACAAATGCTTTTCAAGAGGCTAATACAGTTGGAATTACAAAGCCTTGTACGAAGCGTAATTGGCTGGTTAAAAATGTCAATGATCTTGCGGCTATTATTCATGAAGCTTTTTTTCTTGCTCAATCAGGTCGTCCTGGTCCGGTTTTGATTGATATTCCTAAGGATGTTCAATTTGCTTCAGGATTTTATAGAGCACCTCAAGTTCAGGAGTTTTTACATTCTTTTCCATCGATGAAAGGGAATACTAAGGCTATTGAATCTGCCGTTTCTCTTTTAGTTGAGGCAAAACGCCCTATTATTTATTCTGGTGGTGGTGTTATTTCATCGGGGATGAAAGCTATACAGCTTTTACGTAATTTGGTTCAATTGGGGGATTTTCCGATTACTTCAACATTAATGGGACTTGGTGCTTATCCTGCTTCCGGTAAAAATTGGCTTGGAATGCTTGGAATGCATGGAACCTATGAGGCTAATATGGCCATGCATGATTGTGATGTCATGTTAGCTGTTGGAGCACGATTTGATGATCGTATCACCGGGCGCCTTGATGCATTTGCACCTCATGCGCGTATTATTCATATTGATATTGACCCTTCTTCTATCAATAAAATTGTAAAAGCAGAAGTTCCAATTATTGGTGATGTGGCTTGTGTTTTAGGAGATATGACGCAACTCTTAAAGATACAGCAACCAGCGTTTAACAGTGAAGTCCGTGAGGCGTGGTGGACGCAAATTAACCGTTGGAAAGCTCGTAATTCATTGGCATATGCGGAGAAAAAAGATGTCATTATGCCGCAATATGCTCTTGAACGGCTGTATGCTTTTACCAAAGATGCGAATGCTTATATTACAACGGATGTCGGGCAGCATCAGATGTGGGCAGCGCAGTATTATCATTTTGATGAACCAAAACATTGGATGACTTCTGGTGGTCTTGGAACGATGGGGTATGGTTTACCTGCTGCTATAGGTGTTCAAATAGCGCATCCTGATGCGCTTGTTGTGTGTATTTCTGGTGATGCCTCCATTCAGATGAATATTCAAGAGCTTGCAACAGCTATTCAGCATGACACACCGGTGAAAATTTTCATTTTAAATAATCAGTATATGGGGATGGTTCGCCAGTGGCAGCAATTGCTGCATGGTAATCGTCTTTCTCATTCTTATACGGAATCTATGCCTGACTTTGTGAAATTGGCACAAGCTTATGGAGCCGTAGGAATTCATTGTTCAAAACCCGATGAACTTGATGATAAAATTCAGCAAATGATTGACTGTGATAAGCCTGTTCTTTTCGATTGTCGTGTTTATCATTTAGAAAATTGTTTTCCTATGATCCCATCAGGATGTGCCCATAATGAGATGTTATTACCCGATGAGGCAAGCGAAGAAGCTATTGCAAATGCTATTTCTTCTGAGGGAAAGATTCTTGTATAAAATGAATATATTAATAAAATAGTGAAGGATGGTGATGATGAAGTCTTTGGAGTCTTCATCTCTTTCTCTTCTTTGTGGAGAGTTTCTATTATCCTTAGAGCTCATTTTATGATTTTCATTCTGTGTTTAAAGACATGGGGTGTATTATTATTTGTTCATCTAAAAAATGTTATAAGTCGTGTGCCCAATTATGTTTGAATTTATTTGTACGCGATGTTTGTTTTTTTAATTCATATGTTCACATTAATAGCTATTTCGTTGCATTTTTTAGATAATACATTGAATTATCTGTTATAAATTAATTATGTTGTCTCATATATGAAAGATTCCATCGTGCAAGAAAAATCCACTGTGCTTGAAGGGTGCAACCATGCAAACCGTCATACTTGTGAAAACAATAGAAAAGTTTGTCACTATGTTTTGATTTCGCATTATGAAATTACTTCAAATCGCTCTTTCAAGGGCTTGGTAGGAGAATCCCCTAGCGGACTGAAGGAAGGGAAAAAATAACAAAGATCAAATACAGCCATGGAAAATCAATTGGCCACCATAGCTTATAATCAGGTATGATTATGTGGGAGAAACCTATACATATGAGGTGTGTAGTCAATATATAAACCAGAATAATACTCAACACCATATCATTATCAGGACATTAACATTGAAAATCAAATACTCTTTCTTTTATTTGTTCTACATATCTATGATTCCATAAATCTGCAGACACAAACACTCTTTGAATCCACCGCATTGGATTTTTATAACGATCAAATGATCCAGAAAATTTATCTCTAGAGTGTAGAGCCATTCTGTTATCAATGTATAATAATCTTCCTGGTTGTACATCAATTCCAAAAAATACAGCCTTAATAGCTTCATAAAAATGATCTAAAGCTTCCTTGGCTTTTTTTGACTGTGGTTCTAACATGCCTGGATAAAAAACAGCGCTGATATCTGGGAATTCACCGTCCCCTTGAACGAGGGGTACTTTACTTGTAGAGGTTACCCCATTTTTTCTCCATCTATAGGGAACATTAATTATATATAAATTATCCCTTAAGCTCCTCAAATCCTCCTCATTTAAAAGTTTTAGAGCGAGACGTGCATCAGATATTCTCGTTAACGGGCCATCAACATCATTGCGAACACCAGATAAAAAGATCCCTTTAGGAGATAAATTTAAACCTCTTATAAATTTTAGTGCAGCATTTTCTATATGAAAATCTAACTCAACTTCAGATCCTAATCCTGTATAATCTTTTTTATTATCCTCTAAAGGAACTAGGTTGTTTACTATATGTTCGCCTTCAAATTTAATTGAATAAGGCTCTCCGATTAATAAAGAAAACATCATAATTAAATTTTCGCTAATATAGCCACTTTTACAAGACGCATCTAAATTATAAGGATTAGGTGACGTATTAATTTGTCTATCAATTGGAAGGTTTTCAAAGATTAAATATGCTCTAGGGGTAATAGACATCTTTTGATTCATAAGAATTGTCAATATTCTATGGGGTAGCAGCGAAAATGCTATTTTTTTAGCTTAACCGAATATTCAATACCACTGTATGGATCATAAATAACATGGTCCAAAGCCTCCCAAAGTTTGTCTCTTTCGAGATTGCTCAACTCAAAAGTATTTTCATTTATCATTATAATTTCCTCCCCAATTATCTTTCCCTACTTTCTTATTAAGAAAAGTGAAAAAATAATAATTAAAATTAAAATCAGCCATGTTAGTACATAAGTGTCTGTAAAATCTTGGATTAATCCAAATAATGGTGGAGCAGTAATAATTGCGATTTGATTTATAGACATTGCTAACCCCAGAGAAAAGCCAACGCTTTCTTTTGGTGAAGAGTCTACAATATAGGCGACCCAAGGGCCATACCATCCCAATCCAAAAAAAACTAACCAAGCAGATAAAATAGTTAAATAAATTATGAATCCACTCATGCCTAAAATTAATATTAAAAATCCAAAAACGACTGCAATCATGCAAAACAAGACAGGAAAAAATCGTCCTTTTCTACAATGATCACTCCACGCTGCTAAAATAATTCTTCCTAAGGCACCAGAAGCCTGTGAAACAAAAAACAAATAAGCACTTTTATTTAAGGACAGCTGATAGATTCTATAAAAATAAATCGTTATAAAAATGGTTAAAACATATTGAACGATCACAAGTGAAACGCCTGAAAAAATAATATTCTTCATATGTGGTGCAGTTAACATCGCAAGACGAGACTTTACATTTGCATAGAACGAAACTTTTGCCTTGCTTTTTGGAACGATAGCGACAACTTTTGCTGGTGCGTGATAAAAAATAATAAAGATACATCCCCCTAAAAAAGAAACGATGGCACCGACCAAAAACGCACCTTGTATGCCATAGACAAGCGCACTCGCAGGAAGAACCATCCCAGCTAATGCCCCACCTAATGGTAGCCCCGCTTACCTTATTCCCATTGCAAATCCGCGTTGCGATTGTGGAAACCATGCAGAAACAGATTTAGCACCACCAGGTTGAGCAGAGCTATAAAATCCCCCTACAATGAGCAAACAAACCAAAAGGGAAATATAGTTTTCTGCAATTGCTCCCAATAAAAGAGCGATAGAAACGCCGAGTGCGCCAACTCCAACAATATAGCGCTCGTTAAACTTGTCTAGTAATTCACCAGCTACAAGTAATCCAATAATAGGTAGGAACTGCGCTGCTGAAGACAGCAAACCTATTTGAGAGTCACTAAGCGAGAAATCCTTCTTAAAAAAATTCAGCTAAAGGACCAATCCCTTGAACAAAAAAGCAAGCTGATGCTTGAGCGATAGTGGCAACAAGCAATATAATCCATCTATAATAATTCTTTTCTATAAATTTATTATTGCTCACTCCGCCCCCCTCCAATTAAATTGTATTCCAATAAAGTAGCCTTTTTTAATAATGCTTGCAACAATAAATTAGGTATTTTATGCTGATTACATAAAAATCTGTCAATACGATTGGTCTTAATGTGAAAGCTAAGGAATATGCTTCATTTAAGGAAATAAGCTATTATGTGTCGTGCAAATTTGATACGCTAGCGACATAAGATAAATTTTACAAACATTGGCTCAGCCGGCATTAAGTGCTCTTCATAAAAGAAGCTATATTTTGGCAAGCTTTTTCAAAATAATTCTCAAAGCTTTCTTCAGTCACATAGCCCAGATGCGGTGTGCAAAGAACTCTATCTGATTGCAATAATTTGCTCTCATATACTGGTTCGCTGTCATAAACATCCAGTGCAAAGTAAGTTGAATTTTCCAAACTTAGTATTTTTTCTATCGCCCCTTTTTCAACCAAAGCTGAACGCGCTGTGTTGACAAAAATAGCATGAGGTTTCATGCTCAATAGATCATCTAATTTTATGATTTCTCTAGTTTTATCACTTAAACGTAAATGGATGGATATAATGTCAGGACGTGTAAAAAATTCTTCTTTTGAATGCGTAAAATGATAACCTAAATTTTTTGCTTCTTGCGTTGAACGCTCGCTCCCATAAACCAAAATGGACATGCCAAAAGCTTGAGCATATTGAGCAACCATTTTACCAATACGCCCAAACCCGAATATTCCAAGAGTAGCCCCTTTCATTTGGTTGCCAAATGTTGTTTGCCATCGTCCTTTTTTCATATCAGATACAGATTTACAGAGTTTTCTACGCGCAGACATAATTAAGAGCCACGCAAATTCAGCAGCAGAAGTTGGATCTCCACCACCGTCTAATATTTCAATTTCTAAGTCTCTACAAGCTTCTATATCAATATGTGAACCTATAGGGACTGTTTGGCAGATTAATTTTAAATTTGGCAGTTTCAGGAGAAGATTTCTATCAACTATAGTCCGCTCTCTGATTAAGATAAGAATATCGATCTCTTTGAGCTTATCTTCTAAATCACATTCTTTAGCTAAATTATTTATAACCAGCACTTCATGTGATGTCATTAATTTTGTAATAGACTGTAATGTTAGAGTGGCTTTTTGATAGTCATCTGGAATTAATATTTTCAATTTAAACCTTCCGTTTCATTCATCAATATTTGAGCTCATTATTTCATTTCTAAAACAACCAAAAAGCAATCTCATCGCTGATATTTTGACATAACGCCAAGCCTATTAACAAATTATACCCCTTGATTTATTGTTATTTCTAGCAACGGTAACCAATAATAATTAAATCAATAAGTTATATTTAATGTAAGGGAATAGTTGAGTTTTGATTTTATTACGTTTTTTTGTCTCTATCCCTAACTTTTTTGGAGCTTTTGTATCGATTCAAGAGCGAGTTTTTTGCGATCTGCGCTCTTTGTGTAGAGAGATGCCATACTGTCATTTGTCCAGCCAAAGAGTGCTTTCAATTGCGATACCGTTGCACCCGAATTTGCTGCGCGTGTTGCTGCTAATTTTCTTAAGCCATGCGCTGATTTTTTGATACCTGCTTGGGTACAAGCATTATAAAATGTAATTCCGAAGCTTTTTTTGGGTATTTTTTTCCCGCGTTTACCACAAATGAATGTTTCTTCTCCAATAGGACCAACTTCAAGCGTTTTGGCTAATTCTGGCAAAATTGGGAGAAAGACATCTGTTTGAAATTGGCTCTTTTCTGTTTTGATGTGAATGATATTATCTTTGACGTCTTTCCAGCCAATGCGGACTGCATCACCACGACGCAAACCCGTGTAAAGAAGAACATCAATCCAAACACGTTCATGGGTACCATGTGACCAGCGTTGGTAATATTTTTCAACGTCTTCTTCTGTCCAAACGGGAAAGCCCTCTTTATTTTTAAGAGGAGGTCTTGTGATACCTAAAGTAGGGTTGCTTTCCAAAAGTCCTTGTTCAATCGCCCATTTAAAAAGCCCATTTAGGGATTGTAGAAAGTCTCTAGCCATTGCTGGTGTTTCTTTGCGCCGTTCAACACCGGCTATGATATGTTTCTTTTCTATTGCTTGGTATGAAATGTGTCCTATAGTATTGCACACTTTCATAAGAGTGTATTCTCTTTGTTTCTTTGTGGCTTTAGCGAGGTTATGCCAATTGGAGCTATTAAGATACTGTTTAAGGAGCCATGCAAATGAACCTTCGACTAGCTTACCGGTTTTGGATTTAGGGAGTATAAGCCCTTGTAATTCGGCAAGTGCACTTTTGTAGTTGTCAACAAACTCTTGCGTTCCATAAGTTTCGTGTATTCGAATACGTTTTCCATGACCAATACGTACATACCATATGATTTTACCATGGCGTGTAATTTCTTTGACGAGATGAGGGGGGCGTGATTTTGGCATGGTAAATTACATGTTGTAAAGTAAAACTTCATCACTTTCATTTTTTGACAAAGACAATAGCTTGTCAGGATTTACTGCTGAGTTTGGTAATGGGATATCTGCTTTCAGATAGATAAGCAGTTCACCGGTAGGTTTGATTTCTATGAGTTCGCATTTTTG